>NZ_JBSHNQ010000070.1:0-253041 GCF_053604665.1 Lacinutrix chionoecetis | reverse complement strand
GATTACTGGTTTACTGTAGAATACAGAGAACCAGGCACAGACCAAAAGAAATCGGTTCGTGCGCATTTTACGCTTAAACGCTAAAATAAAAAACAACTGTTTGTAAATAATAAAATGCCTGAACGAGAGTTCAGGCATTTTATTATTGCTATTGAATAAGGTTTATGAGTAAGCCTGCGTTAAGGATGGCAGCGGCATCCTTTTTTTATACATGCCTTAGACTCTATAAACCGAACAAAAAGTTTAGGTAATTAAGCGTCTTAATAAAGCACCTTGAAGATTAAAAAAAGATATAGCGTACAGCCTGACCAAGACTTTTTTGTCTTGGTAACGCCCTAATAATTATACAAATGCGAAATGACTGAAACTATGGGTTGTATTCATTTTTATGCACGTATACAGGTGCTACAAAAGGAATTAATATTTTTTGCGTAACGGATGAAAAAGATAAATCGTTAAAAAAACGTGATATTAATCAAAATTTTACTGCAAAATTGCTAATTTAACTATCAATTAAACGCAACCCTAAATATAATAAGATAGATCCACTACATTATTTTAGATAACTTAGTCGCTAATTATTCTTATTAAATGTTATAAAAATTTTTATGAAGTTTATAGATTATTACAAAATATTAGGATTAACTAAAGATGCTTCGGAGAAAGACATTAAAAAGGCATATAGAAAATTGGCGCGGAAGTATCATCCAGATTTAAACCCAGATGATAAAGTAGCTGAACAAAAATTTAAAGAAATTAATGAGGCTAATGAGGTTTTAAGCCATCCTGATAACAGGAAAAAATATGATGAGTACGGAAAAGACTGGCAACATGCCGATACTTTTAAAAATGCTAAAAAACAACAGCAGTATGGTGGCTCGCAACGCAGTACTGGAGGGACTCAGTTTGAAGGTGACTTTTCAAGTTTTTTTGAAAACATGTTTGGAGGTGGCGACTTCCAATCGCAAAGGAGACAAGCCCAGTTTAGAGGTCAAGATTACAATGCCGACTTACAATTAGACATTAAAGATGTGTATACTACCCACAAGCGTACACTCACAATTAATGGTAAAAACATTAGAATAACTGTTCCTGCTGGCGTAGAAGATGGACAGAAAATAAAAATTAGTGGTCATGGTGGACAAGGTTTAAACGGTGGACCAAATGGCGATTTATATTTAAAATTTAATATCCGAAATCAAACCAATTTTAAGCGTAATAAAGAAAACCTCTATACTTCTGTAGACTTAGATGTTTATACTGCTCTGTTAGGTGGTGATATTATGGTTGACACTTTTAATGGCAAAGTTAAATTAACCGTAAAACCAGAAACAGAGAATGGTACAAAAGTAAAATTAAAGGGAAAAGGGTTTCCAAAGTATAAGAAGGAGGGTGAATTTGGAGATTTATTTATTACCTATACCCTTAAAATTCCTAAAAATTTGAGCAAAGAAGAAAAAGAATTGATAGAGAAACTTAAAAAATTGCGTTAATTATGAAAACACAGGAATTAATATCACTAAAACAAATTTGTACGCATTACAAGGTGCCTATTTCTTTTTTAGATCAATTGTATGATTATGACCTTATAGAAATACAATCTTTAGATAACGATGTTTTTATTAGAAAGACTCAAATTAGAGACGTAGAAAAAATAATTAATCTTCATTACGATCTTGAAATTAACATAGAAGGTGTAGATGCTGTATTTCACTTATTAAAACAAATTGAAGGGCTAAAAGAAGAAATAATGCTGTTAAAAAACAGATTAAAACTTCATGAGGACCTCTAAAAAGAAATAACAATAAAATTAGGAGTTACTAAAAGCTAACTAAGGTTAATTATAGAAAATAAAAAACAGGAAACTTAGGTTTCCTGTTTTTTTTTAAATTAAATCTTACTAATAATTATTATTCTAAATCCTAAACGTCATAACTGGACGTTTAGAGTGGTTTGCAAGGTCTTCTGATATGCTTCCCTTAATAAAGTGATTTAATCCCTTCCTTGCATTTGTTAATGCCGCGATTACATCGGCATTAGTTTGGTCTGCATATTGAATAATTCCATCCTCGATGGTATGTCCTGATATGAATTCCACGTTATTGGTTCCACCAGCCATATCAAATTCCTGAACCTTTTTATTAAAATCCTTAGAGCTTAAAAAATCATTATTAGGACGGTTTACATATACCAAATGCACATTGCTTCCTAATTCGTTAAACAAATTGTTTGCTTTTTTATAAGTATCAACGCTTTTTAAACTCAAATCTGTACCTAATACCACATTGTTAAGGCTAAAATTATCTGGTTTTGTTTTTACAATTAAAACAGGCGTACTACTGTTGCGCACCATTTTTTCGGCATTTGATCCTGCAAATATTCCATCCTGCTGTGTTAATCCCTGAGAGCCCATAATTATTAAATCGGCATTCACTTCTTTAGCAACCGCATCAACCTCCTTATATACTTTGTGATGTTTAATAAGCGGTTCTACTTTTACACCTTCAAGATATTTTTTTTCTATAAATGGTTCGAATTTCTTTTTAGCCAATGCGAGCATAAATAACATTTCCTTATTGTTGTCATCTTCGGAATGTGATATTAAGGAATCTGATAATTCTAACATATGTAATACATGCAGTGTTGCATTATGTTTTTTAGCCAGAATTGCTCCTGTTTCTAAAGCATATTCTGATTGTCCTGAAAAATCTACTGGTATTATTATGTGTTTCATAATTTTTTAAATTATTAAGTTATTAATTGAATTTCATATTATTTTATTGTTATGAAAATGCTTAAACATACCATTCTAAATAAGTGGATAACAGCCTTAAGAAAGTAATAAAAAAAGGCGGTTAAATTTTAGCTTTAATCACTGAAAATGAAGCATTCTCTGAGTATAGTAAAGTTAAGAATTATGAATTTATTTAACGATTAATTCACCCTTTTTAACTAATATTTATAATGGTTAAAATGGCTATTAATTACATCCATTTTATGATGTAAGACATTAAAGCATCACAACTGACTTTGTTGAAGTCGTTATAATTTTTAATCGATTATTATCGACATAAAAATTTATACTTTTGTTAGTATAATTAATGTCGGTTTTTTAATCTTATCTAAAAGAAATACAAGTGCGTTGCTATGAAATTATCCAAATCTAATACAACTCTAATAATCATTATAATTATTGGTATTGTGCTGTTGGCATTACAAATTCCATTTACAAATAGTTTAACCGAAAATAATGCCACAACTCTTAATAAAGAAGTAGAAAATTATACTGTTACAAAAATCAATTATTTACCAAGTATTTTAAACGAAGTAAGTGGTATTGCCTGGCTAAATAAAGACTATTTTGCTTGTGTACAAGACGAAGATGGCACTCTCTTTATTTATTACACAACTGAGAAAAAAATAACCCACCAGATTAAATTTGCGAGTGATGGCGATTATGAAGAATTAGCTGTAAATGATAAAGATGCCTATGTTATGAGAAGTGATGGTGTACTATTTGAAATAAAGGATTTTGCATCTAACGACAGAGTTGTCTCTAAATTCAATACGCTATTCTCTTCAAAAAATAACGTTGAAAGTCTAACCTTCGATAAGGCTAATAACCAATTAATAACCATACCAAAAAGCAAAGATTTAGGCGATAAGCGTTTTAAAAGTATCTATAAAATACCATTAGCAACTAAAGCAATGGATAAAACACCAATAATTAAAATAGATTTAGAAGATAAAAAATTTGAGCCGTTTTATAAAAATAAAATTTTTAAGACGTTTAGTCCTTCAGACCTTGCCATTCACCCAATAACAGGAGAGATTTATGTTCTTGACGGCAGAGATCCCAAATTATTAATTTTGAGTAGTAAAGGCGTAATTTTAAAGATTTACAAATTGAATAAAAAAACCTTTTCGCAACCCGAAGGTATAACTTTTAGTGCTAGTGGCACACTTTTTATCTCTAACGAAGCTAATGGTGGCAGCGCTAATATTTTAGAAGTAAAACTGAACTAAGTACAGTTTTCTACTTATTTAATTGAAGACATTGCAAGTTCACATTTTTTCTTAACGTTTGTCTTGTTGTTCCTTTACACGAAACTGAGTTATTCTGCCAATTAATTCGTACCGAATGGGCTTATGTAAAGGGAATTTTACAGATGTAATTATAAACTTAATAAGTATGTTCTCGTGTCCTTATCAAATTTCTCAATAGCATACCTAAGGGTGATTCTGGGCATTGTTGAGGCATGTTTTTCAAGAAAGCTTTTTAACTTATTTTCATTTCGTTTTCCAGCTTCCCTAATCCAACTTCCTACGGCTTTTTGGACGTATTCGTTTGTGTCATTTACAAGAATTTCAGCAATTTTAAACGTCTCTTCTATTTCGTTTTTACGAATAAAATAATACGTGCTTACAATGGCTGTGCGTCTTTCCATCGGGTTTTTAGAGGCTGCCAAATCGTATAAAGGCTTCCTTTCCTGGTTATACAAATAGCCACCTACAACATAAGGTGCTGCTCTATCTACCATGCCCCAGTTATCTATCCACTTATGATTGTTAACGTATGCGTTATATGCTTCTTCCTTCTCCTCTAAAGACGTTTTCTTATCTCGTGCTTTCCAATCTAAAACAGAAACGGCACATAATCTATAATCTTCGTTATCATCTTTTAACAACTTAATCACCTCGTCCACCGGCATTTTTTGATATCTTTTGGCTAAAGCGAATAACTCTCTTTTAGGAATTGCTTCACGATAGTCGAGAGCTATTAGTTTTAACGTTTCGATAAATTCTTTAGCTGTCATTTACTTTTTTGTTCTTTGGAATCAATTGCTATTCATACCTTGTAGAGTAAATTGAACTTGTGTCCATCTGGATCGGTAAAAACACATACAACATATCCGTTGTTATCATAAACTGTTTTACGGTGCGTATTTGAATTGAAGTGGATTTTACCTCCAGCTTTTTTGATTTGTTCTACCCATTTATCATATTCGGATTTTGTTTCCACAGCTAATGAAAACATCACTTCATTTCCTTTACTTAAATCTGCGAGTTCGCCTTCTAAACTATCTCTAAGTTTATCTTTTTTAAAAAAGTGAATAATAAAATTGTTGTCACTAAAAAAGAAACTGACTAATTCTTCGTTAGCTTCTCCGTTTAATTTGAAACCTAATGCTTGATAAAACTTTTGGGTGCTTTCTATATTATCTACACCCAAATTTGCCCAAATCATCGCTGTTTTCATTTCTTTTATGTTTCAGATTATTATATCGCTGTTTCTAATTATTTTCAGGAATGCAGTATGAGGCTATTGCTTTAATCATATCATTTTCGTCAAACTCATAAACGTCGCAAGCTGAAATAAAATTCAGTCGTTTTCCATTTCGCTTAAATTCTGCAGTTCCTGTAATAATAATTTTATTATTTGATACCATTAAATCATTGGTTTTAAATTCCGTTTCAACAGAGCTAAAGTATGCTGCTGTTTGTTGGCAGTTTTCCAAAACCGTTTTTTTTCCTTCTAATACTTGATCTCCTACTATATTCCAAATTATATTTTCACTTAAATTATCCATTACTTTATTAAATTCTCCTTTCGAGAACAGTACTGCTATTTCTTGTTTTGAATGTTTCATTTTGCTGTTGCTTTATTTCGTCTTCTTAGCAAAGTTTTATACACGATTTGTGTTGAAACCGAATACTGATTTATTTTTCACAAACTTCCTTAAAATATTGCAGTGCTTTTGGCCAAGTCGTATCAAACATGTCTTGAAATGACTCATCAACGGTCATAACTATTTCAAGTTTTGTAGTTTGGTCGTCCTCTTTTTTAAAAAAATATTCTTCTAATGAACCAATCCAACTTTTCATCGCCTTGTCCGTTAGTTCAACTTCTTTATTCTATGAATTTACCATGGCAATATGTTTGGCTCTAATGTAGTCGTGCGGTCTAAATTCTTCTAAAATTACTTTGGTACCTCCTCGACTATGGTCAAAAAAAGAAATCTTTCCTCCTTTTTCCCACTCTCCTTCGTAGGTCATTCCATCTCCCCAAGCCTTTGACCACTCAGGATATACTGATTTATCAGTTAGTTTATCGAAAACATAATCTCTTGATTTGTCAATGACTATATTGTATGTCAATTTTTTCATATTTTCATTTTTTAAGAATTATGCTTCAGAATGAATGCCAAACATATTCCCTTCGGTATCTGAAGCTAACACCATAAAACCATATTCGCCCAAGGATTGTTTAGATTTCATCACTTTTCCGCCTGCTTTTTCAATTCTGGCTTCTTCAATAGCGCAATCGTCGCTTCTAAAATAGATGAGTGTTGAATTGCCTCCTGCCTTTACGTCTTTCATTTTAACCAAAGCGCCTGCCGCTCCTGCGCCATCCATTTCCATAGGAAATGCCATCATTTGCATTTCCTCACCAGTATCTGGTGTTGGCAGATTTTCAATTTTTAGTTGTAAAACGGTTTCGTAAAATTTGTGTGCTCTATTCATGTCGTCTACATAAATTTCGAACCATACAACTGGGTTTTGAGTTTTCATAATTTATTTGTTTTAATGTTTAAGTAATTCAAAAATAAAAATGGTAGACCATAAATATCTTGTCTTAAGACAAGTTATGTTTTTTTTCCACAATTTCTTTTCTAATTCTGCTAAGTGAGGTATCTGTTACGCCTAAATATGATGCTATGTGCTTTAATGGAGCTTGCTTAATTATTTCAGGATTTTCTTCTAATAGTTTTAAATACCTGTTAGTTGCGCTTAATGTGAGCATATCTAACGAACGGTTTTTAGCCATAAACAGCTGGTTAGACATCCAATTTCTTCCCCACTCGCTAAATCCATCTAAATGCTGATAGAGGTGTTGAAAATCTTCTAATGTTATGTTCCAGATCACACCATCTGTTAAAGCCTCAAAATTTTCTTTTGAAGGTGTACGTTGAAATAGTGATGATACTTCAATTAAAATATCATTTGTAGCATAAAAACCTGTTGTAATTTCGTTCCCGTCATAATCTAACACAAAAGACCTGAACAGCCCACTTTCAACGAGCGCATAGTTATTTGTTATTTTTCCAGCCTCAAAAATATATTGCCCTTTGGTTATGGTTATTTTTTTGTGTGCTGTTGCAATTTCTATTTGTCTATTTTGAGTGAGAGATGCATGCTTATAAACATGTTTGAATAAATCGAGATTCATTAGTTTTTGTGGTTTTACAGAAGAAAATGCCAGTTGATTACATTACGTATACTACAAATTATGAAAAAATATAATCGCAATCAAATATTGGAAGACTTAAAATTAAAAAGGCTTAAATATACATTCAAGCCTTTTAACATTATATGGATTTAAAATTTTAATCTAATCAACTACTTACTATTAACATCACGCCAAAACTGGACCACTCGCATGGCTATTTTCAAGCTGTTGATTTGTTTGCAATATTTGGTTAATTTTTGTTTTCCAACTATCTGCAACTGCAACTTCTCCGTTTAATTGCGTATCTAATGCGCTATTAAAGAGCTCCAAATTTATTGATGCGGCCTTGTTTTTTTGCACAAACGACAGCAATAGCTTATCTGTTACTAGGTAACTTGTTTTATTACTTTTAATGCTTTGTGTTACCGTTTCTACACGACAAAACTCCATTTCATTGAGGTTAATGATTTGAGAGTTTATATTCTCTAAATTGTTTTTAACGAAGTATAATTTATTGTCGGCATTATCTATACCCAATGCAAAACTATTGTGCACGGTACTATTGGTAAGCACGCCATTATTAATTTTAACAACGGTTTCTAAAGCTTTATATATTTTTTTATCTTTCTTTTTTGTTCCTCTTATTATTAATAAAAAAGGGATTATAACAATTGCTAACAGAATTATATCTGTAATTAACATTCCTGTTTCCATGGTATTAGTATTTAGTATTAGTAATGATGATTTCTGTATTGCTGCTAACAATACATTTAAAAAAATGCGATACATATACTAATTATTACCAGAAAGAATGAAAAGGAAAAAGTGCTTCCTTAACACGATGTTTGTTAAAATAATTACGGTTTTCAACTAAGAGCCGCTGCTTTTGCAACAACCATAGCTCAAGACTTTTGCGCAAAAGCACATCGTTGTTTGATGTTTTGTCATCAAAAAATAAAGGTTCAATATCAAGATTACAATCTACTTCTATTTCCTGATTATTAACATTAAAATGTAAATGGTCAATTGCTTTTAATTGACTACTGTAAGCCTGCTTTTTTACAATAGATTGCTTAACCTCATTATGTGAAGGCAAGGTATTATTAGCATTGGCAAGTTTACCAAAGCAGAATACAAGGAGTAGAATATGAAATAAATTCTTATGCAATTTGAATATATTTAATACAAAATTAAATACTAAAGTTGATATCAAATACTAACACAGTGTTAATATTTATTCTCTAAAAAAACTTAAGTTATTGGCTCTAACTTTTTAAGAGATGTTTTAAACCTTTTAAAATAATTTGTTCTTCGCTATCAAGTGAACCATCTGAGAGAAACAACTCTTTAATATTATTAAAAAGTTCTTGTGTGCTCTGTTTTGTATAGCCAAGCCTTTCGTGTGTGTTAATTATTTTCTGAATGCAGGCGTAATCATTATCCTGATCGAATTCATCATGCATTTTATTATAAATGGCATCGGTAGTTTTTGCCTTTACGTAAGCTAATTCTTTTTTAGTTTCCACATAATCTGCGTTAATGCAGTAAATATACAAGTAGGTAAGAAACTCTTTTTTTGTCCAGTTTGTAGTGTGATCTTCCATTGTTCGCTTATTTAAATTTTGAAATCCCCTCTTTCATCCAAATATAATATTCTTCTGCATCAGGCGTATAACCTACAGGCTCGTTTAAATTTTCTTCATCATGACCCAATAATACATAAAACGGTTGCGTGTTTGTTTTAAATTTAATGGTTTGAAACTCACTCCATTTCTGCCCAATATATTTTAGTGTTTTACCTGGTCTTAATTTAGATTCTACAATTTCGTCTTTTTCTAATTCTCTTTTATCATCCACGTAAAGCGAAATTAAAACAACATCGTTTTTAAGCACATTTAAAACCTGGTCATTAACCCATACATTCTGCTCCATTTTACGGCAATTTACACAAGCCCAACCTGTAAAGTCCAACATTACTGGTTTATTAACTTTTTTAGCATAGGCCAATCCTTTATCGTAATCATTAAATGCGAGAATTTGATGTGGTGCTAACAAATGTGCACCATCTGGTAAATCTGCATGATCGCTGTTACTGCCACCACCTGTTTTAGAGTTACCAACACCGTAAGGTGATTCGGCATAATCTAAAGGAGGTGGAAAAGCACTAATTAAATTTAATGGCGCTCCCCAAAGTCCTGGAATCATATACACGGTAAAGGCTAAGACTATTAAGCCTAAACTTAAACGACCTACTGAAATATGAGTTAAAGGCGAATCGTGTGGTAATCGAATTTTCCCTAAAAGGTATAACGCCAGAGCTCCAAAAATAGCAATCCAAATGGCAATAAAAACTTCGCGTTCTAAAATATGGAGTTGTAAAACCAAATCGGCTTGCGATAAAAACTTAAAGGCTAATGCTAATTCTAAAAATCCTAATACAACTTTTACCGTATTAAGCCATCCTCCAGATTTTGGCAGTGAATTTAACCAACCCGGAAATGCTGCAAACAATGCAAATGGTAATGCGATTGCTAAAGAAAAGCCTAACATACCAACAATTGGCGCAATACCTCCTTTTGAAGCTGCTTCCACTAATAAAGTACCTACAATTGGACCTGTACAGGAGAATGAGACTAATGCTAAGGCTAAGGCCATAAAAAAGATACCTACTAAGCCTCCTCTATCGGCTTGTTTATCTACTTTGTTTAACCAATTATTAGGCAGTACAATTTCAAAAGCACCAAGAAATGATAATGCAAAGACAATTAGTAATACAAAGAAAATAAGATTAAACCATACGTTTGTTGCCATTGCATTTAGAGCATCTGCCCCAAAAATTGCAGTAACCGCAATACCTAAAACAAGGTAAATTACAATTATACTTATACCATAGATAATGGCATTTTTAATGCCTTTAGCTTTTGTTTTACTTTGTTTGGTAAAGAAACTTACCGTCATAGGAATCATAGGGAACACACACGGTGTTAATAATGCTGCAAAACCAGAGAGAAAAGCAATAAAAAAAATGGCGATTAAACCTTTCTTATCATTTTTATTAGTTTTAGAATTATCTACCACTATATCGCTCACTCCTTCTTTAGCATTTTTTAAATCGAATACTAAATCCTTATATGTTGGTGCTGTACATTGCGCATCGTTACACGCCATATATTCCACCTCTGCTTCGAGAGTAGTAGTTTCTTTATTTAAAACCTCTATTTTTTGCTTAAATGTAGCTGTGTTCTCAAAATAGGTAATTTCCATTTCAAAAACTTTATCCATCACAGTAATTCCTTTTTCTTCTGCTGTATTACCATCTCGCTTTACTGTTTTGCCTAATTGATAATCGAATGTTGTTGGAATTGGCCCATTATCAGGCACTTTTTGCGAGTATAAATGCCAGCCTTTTTCAATAGTTGCAGTAGCAATTAAAATATACTCCGTATCTGATGTTTTTGCTACTGAAGCATTCCACTTTACAGGGTCTACTAATTGAGAGTTATTGTCCGCTTCTCCTAAATTAAAACTACCCGAAGCAGTTTCTTGTTCTTCTACATTTTTTAAATTAAATTCTAAATCTACGTAAGATGGAGGCAGACATTTACTATCGTCGCACACCATAAATTCTACTTCACCTTTAACGAGGGACAATTCATCATTTAAAACTTTTATGCGCTGTTTAAAAGTTGCCTTATTCTCGAAGAATTTAATACGCATTTTAAAAACAGGATCATCTACCGTATGCCCATTTTCCTCCTTAACATTGTCTATAGTTTCGTAGTTTTTGTTGTCTTCAAAAACAAATGTTGTTGGCACAGGTCCATTTTCTGGTACATTTTGAGCATATAAATGCCAGCCCTTTTCTATGGTTGCTATTGCCACTAAATTGTATTCAGTGTCGGAGATTTTTTCAACGGTAGTAGTCCATTCTACAGGTTTGTAAACCTGAGCTTTTACAGTGTTAAGCGAAATGAATGTAAAGATTAAAAGTGTTAGAAAATGTTTCATTTTTTTTTAATGCCTTTTTTATTTTCAATACTAATATAGCCCATCTCATTTTATTGAAACAGCTTAGTAAATTGCAAGCGGAAAAGATAGATAAAAAACAAAAAAGCCGAAAGGATAACGTTGTTAAAATTATCATATAAAATTATAGGTTACGAATATGCTAATCTCATTCATTGTGGCTTATTTAATAACAGCTCGAGATTGTTTTATTATCTGAAATTATTTAAAAAAAAATAAGTATAACAAGTGAATTTGAAATAGAAGAGACAGTTGTATCTGTAGTCAATTTTATTTTATTACAAAACATTAATCCACTATCTTTACATAGTAAAAAAGAAGAATAAATGTCTGACTCAAAAAAACCTGATAACATTGTATTTAATGAAGAAACCCAGCGATATGATGCAGCATTAAAGCCTTATGCAACTAATGTTGGTGCTCCAGCAATTAAAGTTTCCGAAAATATTTCCTGGAAAAACAGAAACGTTAATAAAGCGAATAAGCAACTTAAAGCGAAGTACTTGGAACTTAAAGCTGCATACGATAAAATGATTGAGGAACTTGAATACAACAATTTGGTTTACAATGCTAAATTTAGTTTTCAACCTATTTTGGGAGAGGTATATCATTTATACAAAGACAAAAACGACGAGGCATTTTTATCGATTATTGCACCAGCAGAATGTAATTTTAAATATATAGGAAGTTTCTATTTAACTTCGGAGCACATGTGGAAGAGAGTAGATACTCACACAGATAAGCTTAAACCTTAAAAATAGTATAGATTGCAATACACAATAATCGACGTAGAGACCTCTGGCAGAACCAATAGAATAACAGAAATTTCTGTTTTTAAATACGATGGTGAGGTAATTGTAGATGAATTTACTTCACTCGTTAACCCAAATTGTTATATTCCAGATTATATAACGGCTTTAACAGGAATAGATAATGGTACTGTAGCTAATGCACCTGAGTTTTCAGAAATTGCTCAAGATGTTTTGGATATAACACAAGACACCATTTTTGTGGCCCATAATGTAAATTTTGATTATAATGTTATTAGAAACGAATTTAAGTTATTAAACATAGAATTCAACAGAAAAAAATTATGTACAGTCCGTCTTAGCCGTAAACTCCTTCCTGGACATCACAGTTATAGTTTAGGCAAACTCTGCAAAGCTTTAAACATAAATATTAATGGCAGACATAGAGCTCGAGGAGATGCTGAAGCCACAGTGATATTATTCCAAAAGTTACAAGCTCAAAAAAATGCTCGCGATATTTTTTCTAACTTCTTAAATAAAAATAATAAGGAAGCTACCTTACCTCCTAACCTTCCTAAAGCAATTTTTAACGCCTTACCCAATGCCACTGGCATATATATATTTAAAAACAAAAAAGGTAAAATTATTTACGTGGGTAAAGCAAAAGATTTAAAAAAACGAGTGTTAAGTCATTTTTACAGCAAAGCTCAAAAAAGTTTGGATATGGTTAGAGAAATTGCAGATATCGATTTCGAGCTTTCCGGCAGTGAACTCATTGCCTTATTAATGGAAGACGCAGCCATAAAGCACCATTTTCCACAATATAATAAAGTGGCTAAACGTGCTCCTAAAGGATTTTCGCTATTTAGTTATCAAGATAGAAACAATATAATACATATTGCAATTAATAATAGTAAAGCCACACCAAATCCTATAATTACATTTTATAGTTTACGAGAAGCGCGTTTGTTTTTAGAGCGTATATGTGAGCAATTTAATTTATGTCCAAAATTTTGTCACCTACAGGAAGGGGTTAGCGAATGCTCTCATTTCACCATAAAAAACTGTAAAGGTATTTGTACAGGAAAAGAAGCTGTTAGAAATTATAACGAACGTGTAAGCAACGCCATTTGCCAGATTATAAGCGATAGTCAAAATATAATTTTAAAAGAAAAAGGCAGAGATGAAAGCGAAGAGGCATTTGTTATTATTAAAAACGGAGCCTATTTGGGATATGGTTTTATTGATAAAACCGAACAAATATTACATGAAGATGAATTAGAAAATTTTCTAATAAAACAAAAAGATAATAACGACGTGCAAGGTATTTTACGCACCGCTATACTTAACAGATAACTGCTGATAGCATTCCAATAAACAATTTAATTGAAATAAATTAATCTTCTTTAATTACTACAAATTCATAAATAAAAGCTAAACACAATATTTTCGGCATAATTAGTGTTTACAATTTCTATATTTGAAAATTAATCGCATAAATATGAAATATTTTATAACTTCCCTTTTTCTATGTGTAACGCTAATAGTTACAGCTCAAAACAATGCCTTCCAAGCCGGCGAAAAATTAACCTTTACAGCAGGTTACAATATGTCTGGATTAATGACGGATTTTGCTCAAATAACAATGCAAACAAGCGAGGTTAAAACAAGTTCAAGCACTTTATTACGTTTAAAGTGTAATGCTACAACATATTCTAAATGGGACAACTTCTTTAAAATCAGAGATCTTTATGAAAGCTATGTAAACCCTAAAACATTAACACCTTACTTATACAAGCGTGAAATTGATGAAGGTGGTCATTATAAATTTGTTAAATACAATTTTAACCATAGAAACAATTCAGTAAGTAGTTTAATTAGGAAAAAAAGTAAAAACTTCGCCTCTGGTTTTTGGGATAGAAAAGCAACGGTTAAAATTAATGGCAGCACTAAAGATATCGTTACTACTATTTATCATTTAAGAACATTAGATATTAAAAAAGCTAACGTTGGAGATAGCGATACCTTTACCGTATTGTTTGATAATAAAGAAACAAAATTTAAATTTACCTACGTAGCAAAGGAGACCATTACTACTGCTCTTGGTAAAAAAGAATGTTATAAACTGCGTATTAACCTAACAAATGATGATGCTTTAAAAGGAAACAGTAATTTTTTATGGTTAACTGCGGACGAAAATAAAATTCCTGTATTTGCTAAATTTAAGGTTGCTGTTGGTAGTGGCGAATTAAAAATAAAAAGTGCAACAGGTTTAAAAAATTAATATCATGAGAACAGTATTTGTAGTTATAGGATTATTTGCAGCAATTTTAGCTGTTATTTTGGCAGTTTTACCACTATCTAATTTTGCATTTATTCCGGCAATTGTTGCAGCAATATTTGGCTTATTAGCTTTTTTAAAAGGCAAAGCACAGCGAAAACCAAAACATACCGTACAGCTTATTTTTCTATTGGTAATCATGGCACTTGCACTGGCAACCTACAAATCGGTTATGGTAACCACAGAGGTTGGTGACACTCAAAACTTAGAACAACGTGAAGATAATTCTTTAGAAGAATCTATTGAAGAATTAGAAGATATAGATATTATAGAGTAGTATTAAGTTTATTGTAAGAATTTATATATATTTGAGGCTCATATATCTAAAGAATGAAAGCCCTTATAATAATGTCTGCTCTAATGATCGTTGGTTCATGTGCAGAAACGAAGTACAGCACCAAGATAGAAAACCTCGAAAATGGAGTTAAAATAACCGATAGTGAGATTATTAGGGAATATTCAAATTCTATAACAACTGAAGATTTAAAAAGTAGACTCACAGTATTTGCTTCAAACGATTTTCAGGGTCGTGGTACAGGCAAAGAAGGCCAAAAAAAAGCAACTGATTTTTTGCAGAATTTTTATAAGAATAAAGGCATTTTACCAGCCGTTAACGACTCTACATATTACCAAACCATTCCGGCAGATTTTTTACCAGAAGGTATTGGTGCTTCAGAAAATGTATTAGCCTACATTAAAGGAAGTGAAAAACCAGAAGAAGTACTTATAATTTCTGGACATTTAGATCATTTAGGTTTAGAAAATGATACAATTCACTTTGGTGCAGATGATAATGGTTCTGGCTCCATGGCTATTACAGAAATAGCCGAAGCATTTAAACTTGCCGAGCAACAAGGCCATTCGCCTAAAAGAAGTATCCTTTTTTTACATCTTACTGCAGAGGAAATTGGGCTGCAAGGCTCTAAATTTTATATTGAAAATCCTATTTTTAAACTCGATAAAACCATAGCCAATCTTAATATAGATATGATTGGTCGTGTAGACGACAGGCACAAAGAAAATCCTAATTATATATATATTATTGGAGCCGATAGATTAAGTAAAGAACTTCATGTCACTTCGGCAAAAGCAAATGACGCCTTTACACATTTGGAATTGGACTATAAATATAATGCAGAAAACGATAGAAACAATTATTATTACAGAAGCGACCATTACAATTTTGCTAAACAAAACATTCCAGTAATCTTTTACTTTAATGGTGAACATCCAGATTATCACAAACCTACAGATACTGCAGATAAAATAAACTATCCTTTATTAGCTAAACGTACAAAACTAATTTTTGCAACAGCATGGCAATTAGCAAACCGACCGCAATTTTTAAAACGTAATGAGGACATTTAAGGTTTTAAAAAACATGTAAGAAAATTGAGAAACATATAATTTTCACTTACTTTTACTCAAATAATTAATTCATTTCAAATTTTATGAAAAAAATACTAACTCTATGTACTGTTGCATTAGTATTGACTGCCTGTGGTTCTTCTAAAAATAGTGCATCTGCGTCTAAAATTAAAATAACAGAAAATCCCACTAAATATGCAGAAACCATAACTGCAGATGAACTTAAAACAGCACTTTACACTTATGCCAGTGATGAATATCAAGGTCGTGAAACTGGTGAAGAAGGCCAAAAAATGGCTGTAGAATTTATAAAAGAACATTATATAAAATATGGTGTGCCAGCTGCAAAAAGCGATGGCAACTATTTTCAGGAAGTACCATTAGAAGTTATGGAAACGCCAGATGTTGAATTAACTGTAAATGGAAAATCTTTTACCAATATAGAGGATTTTGTTTCTGTTACTTCTTCTAAAAACGGTACTTTTAATGCAGATGAAATTGTTTATGCAGGATTTGGTATTGAAGAAGATAACTATTCAAATTATGAAAATATAGATGTTAACGGAAAAATTGTACTTATTCGTTCTGGCGAACCTAAAAAAGCCGATGGTACTTACATGATTTCTGGCACCGATAGAAATTCTAAATGGTCTAATTTTCGTCAGGAATTTGCTTCAAAACAAGAAGTTGCAAAAAGCAAGGGTGCCAAAGCACTTCTATTTTACTACCCAGAAGTATACGCCATGGCTGCCAATCGTTTTGGAGGCTCAACAGGTAGAATGTCTATAGCTGGTGGTGCAGACGACATGCTTTATATGTTAATAAACACAGAGCTTGCCAACGCATTAGTTAATGATATTGCAACTAATGAGAAATCTATTGCTGTAAAAACAAAAATGGCAATTACTTATAAAAACAACTCGAAAAAAATAATGAGTGAAAATGTTGCCGCAGTAATTAAAGGAAGCGAAAAACCAAATGAATATATCATTATATCTGCTCATTTAGACCATGAAGGTGTTAAAGATGGTGAAGTTTATAATGGTGCAGATGATGACGGTTCTGGTACTGTGGCTGTTTTACAAATTGCTGAAGCATTCGCAAAAGCAAAAAAAGACGGAAACGGTCCTAAACGCTCTATTGTTTTTTTAAACGTAACTGCTGAAGAAAAAGGGCTTTTAGGTTCAAGGTACTATACAGATATAGACCCTATTTTCCCGCTTAAAAATACAGTTGCTAATTTAAATATAGATATGATTGGTCGTACAGATCCAAATCGTGAAAAGAAAAATAGAAATTATGTTTATTTAATTGGAAGTGATAAATTAAGTACTGAGTTACACAACATTTCTGAAGCAACAAACACTAAATACATGAACATTGACTTAGATTACAAATTCAATGAAGAAAACGACCCTAACCGTTTTTATTACAGAAGTGACCATTATAACTTTGCAAAAAATAATATTCCAGTAATATTCTATTTTAATGGAACACACGCAGATTACCACAAGCCAGGTGATACACCAGACAAAATACAGTACGATTTATTAGAAAACAGAGCTCGATTAATATTTTATACTGCCTGGGAATTAGCAAATAGAGATGCCCGAATTGTAGTAGATAAAGCTACAGAATAGGCATATTTTTTTCTACAAGTAGAGGTTCAAAATCTAACGCATGTGATTTTTTGAGCCTCTTTTCTTTTAATCTATTTTTAGAATGAAAAATGTTGTATTTATAATATTTTTAACCTTCTTTGGTTGTAAATCTAAACAAGCAGAAATTTACACGGTTGATTCTAACTTCTTTTTAAAACATGTTGTAGATCTAAAAACACAGGAATTAAAATTCTTTCTAAAAGATAAAAACAACACTAATTTTTCAAACTTCGAGAGTTTAAAAAATGAGTTAGAAAAAGAAAACAAGAACTTAATTTTCGCAACAAATGGAGGTATGTTTAACAACAATTTCCAACCACAAGGCTTATATGTTGAAAACGGAAAAATATTAAAACCATTAGATACCATGCGCTCTGGTTATGGAAACTTTTACTTACAACCTAATGGTGTCTTTTCTATCACCAAAAGTAATACGCCATTAATCACCATGTCTAAGTATTATGAGCATTCAAATGAGATAAAATACGCAACCCAATCTGGACCGCTATTACTTATTAACGGAGAAATACATCCAGCTTTTAATAAGGATTCCAAAAATTTAAATATTAGAAATGGTGTTGGTATTTTACCAAATGGTAATTTATTGTTTGCAATGTCTGTTTCTAAAGTTAACTTCTATGATTTTGCAACGTTTTTTAAGCAAAACGGTTGTAAAAACGCTTTATATTTAGATGGGTTTGTATCTAAAACGTATCTACCTAAAGCGGGCTATCACAGTTTAGAGGGTAATTTTGGGGTAATAATCGCAGAAATAAAATAAATGCACAAAAAAAGCTCCTTATTTCTAAGAAGCTTTGTAATCTGGGTGGAAGACCGGGTTCGAACCGGCGACTTTCGGTACCACAAACCGACGCTCTAACCAGCTGAGCTACAACCACCATTTGTGTGCATTTTGCAATGCGTTTGCAAATGTAAATTAATTCCTTTTTAATACAAAGACTTTTACAAATATTTTATGGAAAGTTTACTTTGTATTTATTTTAAATCAAACAAACTATCTACAGTAACATAACGTTCTACTGTAAATCCTTCGGCATACTCAACACCAACTAATCGACCTAAATCTCTGGCTCTGTACGCAATACTATCCATAAATGTCTTGCTTGTTATTGGCGTTTCGGGTTCAATACTTTTACTATTAAAAAATTGTGTTTTATAAGCACTAACCGCTTTTTGTTTAGTTTCTATAAAATCTGAAATATCTACTACAAAATCTGGCTCAATATTTTTCCATTGAATGTAATGATAGACATGTTTTGGTCTCCACTGTTCCTGGTTTTTGCCATTATATTCTGTTTCAATTTTAACTAAACCACTTAAAAAACAAGCGTCGCTTACCAGTTTACTTCCTTTTCCATGATCGATGTGTCTGTCGTCCACAGCATTGCAGAGTACAATATCTGGCTGGTATTTTCTAAGCATCTTTATAATTTCTAATTGATGCTCTTTATCATTTATAAAAAAACCATCAGCAAATCCTAAATTCTCTCTAACCGACAAGCCTAATATTTTCGAAGCCTGTTCTGCTTCAATAGTTCTACTTTCTGCTGTTCCTCTAGTTCCTAATTCGCCTCTTGTAAGGTCTATTACACCAACCTTCTTACCTTTGGCAATTGATTTTGCTATAGTCCCTCCTGCTCCTAATTCTATATCATCTGGATGTGCACCAAAAGCTAATATGTCTAACTTCATAAAAAAATATTGTTTTGTTTCCGTGAACCTACCAGTTCATTAGGTAGGAACGAAAATCTTATTACTTATTATTTAACCAATCTTTTTGTTCCTTAAGCGTTAAAAATGTCCAAGCCACTACTCTACTCTTTTTGTTTCCTAAATCCATATCTATAACTTTTACTGCTTTAGCTCCTAACTTTTGCAACGATTTTTTCATTGACTTTAAATTGTCTTTATTAGAAACCAAGCTGGTGTACCACAAACATTGTGTTTTATAAAGCGAGCTTTCATAGAGATAGGTATGCAAAAAAGCTTTTTCGCCGCCTTTAAACCATAATTCATGAGCCTGACCAGCAAAATTTCTTGTTATAGAATCGGTTAGTTTTCCTAAACCTTTCAATTTTCTTGTAGTGGCTTCAAAAGCTTCGGCTTCATCTTTATAAAAAGGAGGATTACATATAGTGGCCATAAACCTATCCGATGGTTTTATAATACCTTTAAAAATAGCTTCATTATTTGGTTGTAATCTTAATTTAATTTTACTTTCTAACTTATTTTTAGCGATTATTTTTTCGGCATTACTAATCGATTTTTTATTGCAATCTGTACCTACAAAATTCCAGTTATATTCTGCACTACCAAGCAATGGGTAAATACAAGATGCTCCGGTTCCTATATCTAAAATAGTAATATTTTTATTTACACCTGAAGTTTCCAACAGGTCTGAGATGTAATGTAAATAATCCACACGCCCAGGAATTGGCGGACATAAATTGGTATCTGGAAACGTCCAGAAATCAACATTATAATGTGCCTTTAGCAAAGCTGTATTTAACGCTTTTACTGCCTTGGCATCTGCAAAATCTATAGTTTGATTATTATGTTTATTTACAAAGACATATGGTTCTAAAGTTGAAAAAACCGCTGTTAAGTTTTTAAAATCGTAACCGTTTTGATGTTTATTTTTTTTATGCAATGCTTATAATGTATTTATGGCTTGTTGGATATCAGCCTTCAAATCTTTTACAGATTCTATTCCTATTGAAAACCTAATTAAGCCATCGCTAATACCAATAGCATCTCGCTCTGTCTGGCTTAACAAGGCATGCGATGTTTGCGACGGACTTAATACCGTACTTTCAAGTCCTGCCAAGCTCATAGATGCTTTTATAAGATTTAGTCTTTTTTGAAACTTTACAGCATTTAAATTATCGTTTAGCTCAAAGGAAAGCATGGCTCCAAAGCCTTTCATTTGAGATTTTGCTAAATCATGCTCTGGATGGCTCTCTAAACCTGGATAATACACTTTTTTTACTGCTTCATGAGCTTCTAACCATTTAGCCATTTTTAAGGCATTTTTAGTTTGCTTTTTTACACGCAGTCCCATTGTTTTCATGCTACGTTCCAGCATCCAAACGGTGAAATCGCTTAAGCTACCTCCAAGATTTTTAGAAACGTTCCAGATTTTATCCATATGCGCTTTAGAACCTGCTACTGCTCCTGCACAAATATCGCTGTGTCCTCCAAAATACTTAGTTGCAGAGTGCATAATTAAATCAATACCAAAATCTGAAGGATTTTGGTTTATTGGGCTTGCAAAGGTGTTATCTATACTCGAAACGATATTTTTAGATTGCGCTAATTTTGCCACAGCTTTAATATCTGTAATGGTTAACAAGGGATTTGAAGGTGTTTCAATATGAATAAGTTTAGTATTTGGCTGGATGGCTGCTTCAAAATCTGAGACAGTGTAACCATTTGTAAAAGTAAATTCTATATTTAATTTTGGAAACTCCTCTCTAATAAAGTTGCTTGTGCCTCCATACAGTGTATTCTGCACCACAATATGATCTCCAGATTTTAAAAACGCCAGAAACATATGGCTAATGGCTGCCATACCAGAACCAAATATCATTGCGGTTTCTTTATGCTCTAATGCAGCTACTTTTTTTGCTAAATATTCTTGATTTGGTGTATTAAAATATCGCGGATATCTCTTGACATCTACATCTAAAAACTCGTAAGAACTTGCCAAATAAATTGGTGATACTGCGCCTTTAAACTGCTCATCTTTAATTTCTCCTACATGCGCACAAATGGTATTTATACCTAAACTTTTTTTACTCATCTTGTAAAGATAGTAATTGTATTATTTTTTACATCCTAAATGTTTTGATTAATATGCCTGTTACAAACGTGATTAATTTCATTATATACCTTAAAGCAGATAATTACAATTATATGACAAATAGCATATAATAAATAATATATGTTAAATAGCATATAATTTAGCTTTTGTAAAAAGAAAATATTACATTTACTATAGAAATATAATATATGACAAGCGTTATAACTGGAGATATAGTAAACTCGAAAACAGAAACCACCTCCATTTGGATGAAAACACTCACCAAAGAGTTAAATCTCTTAGGCAAATCTCCTAAAACTTGGGAGATTTACAGAGGAGATAGTTTTCAAATTGAAGTAGAGCCAAAACATAGTTTAGCTATTGCTATTGCAATAAAAGCCAGTATAAAACAACATAAAACTTTAGATGTGAGATTGGCCATTGGTATTGGAGAAAAAGATTATGATGCAAAATCCATTACAGAATCTAACGGAAGTGCTTTTGTAAACTCAGGTGAGTGCTTTGAGCGTTTAAAGAAGTCGACTTTAGCAGTGCAGTCTAATAATAAAGCTTTCGATAAAACTATTAATACCATGCTAAATTTAGCTGAATTGATTATGGATAGCTGGACACCAAAGGCAGCAATTTTATTTAGAACAGCATTAAAACACAGCGAAGCAAACCAACAAGAAATTGCAGATATATTAAACAGAAAACAGAGTAATATTAGTGCAGGATTAAAACGCTCTGGTTACGATGAAATAATGCAACTTATAGATTACTACCAACAAAACATTACAACCTTATGATGCTCTTTTTTATAAAATTAGTTTTAGCTCATTTAATTGGAGACTTTGTATTACAGCCAAAAAAATGGATAGAGCACAAATTCGATAAAAAGCATAAGAGTAAGTATTTATACTTTCATATTCTTATTCATTTTTTAGCATTGGTTTTAGTTTTACAAGCCAATTTTAAGGACTATTGGCTTGGGATTATTATAATAACAGTAAGTCATTATATAATAGACCTTTTAAAACTCCATATTAATAATGCAAAAAATACACGTTGGCTCTTTTTTGCAGATCAATTAGCTCACGTCCTCATCCTTGTTTTAGTTACAGGCATTTATTTTGGCAACCCTTTAGAGTTGGGTATTGTATTTACTTCGAAAACAATAGTGTTTATAACATTTTTACTCTTTGCTACCAGTATGGCATCTGTTGTAATGAAAATAATTATCTCTAAATGGAGTTTAGATACAGAAGATGAAAACAACAGCAATGCTCTGGAAAATGCTGGTGCTTATATTGGAATTTTAGAGCGATTATTTGTATTTCTATTTATAATTACAAACCATTGGGAAGGTGTGGGATTTTTAATGGCCGCAAAGTCTATATTCCGATTTGGAGACCTATCTAAAGCCAAAGACAGGAAATTAACAGAGTATGTTTTAATAGGTACCCTATTAAGTTTTGGCATTGCTATACTTGCAGGTTTAGGCTATTTATATTTTTCAAAAAACATCTAAACGTCTTAAAATATGTTAAAAAACAACGGTTTAACAAGGTTTTAACGCTATTTAGTAGCCTTTGTCTGTATCTTGAAACTATTATGATACACACGGAAAAAGTAGAAAACGCAGAATTTATTCAGGAATCGGTTAATTATTTAGAAAACTTAGGTTTTGAAAATATAAAAGCAGATTTAGAAGGTTACGAAACTCCAAAATCTTACATTAAGCAAGATGGAGAAATAAAAATAACTCCAGATATTACTGCAACAAGAAGATCGAGAAAGTATTATTTTGAAATTAGCTTGAAAAGTAACAAACCGCGTTTACTTAAATCGAAATGGCGTTTTTTAGATGTGTTAAGTAGAATGAATGATCATAGATTTAGAATCATTACTACACGTGGGCATTATAAATTTACAAATGAAGTATTAGACGATTTAAATCTAAATAAAACACTAATCAAATTATAAGACATTTTTTTTTGATTAGGAAAAACAGCAAACAATATTTAAACATTATTTGCTGTTTTTTTATGCTACATTATTAGCTTTAACGGTCGTTATCGGATTGAGACCTCAACAGTTTATTTTGCTCTTCCATTAATTCTGTTAAATCTGTAAGCAGTTGTATGTCTTTAGGAGTCGTTACTGTTTTATCTTTAGTATCATGAGATTTGTTTCGTAATCTATTCATCGCTTTTACCACTAAAAATACCGTAATTCCAATGATGAAGAAATCTAATAATGCTTCAAATAAAGCACCATATTGAACCGCGACTTCGTCCGTAATAACTTTTCCAGCGTCGTCTAAAACGCCTTCACGAAGTATTACTCTCTTATCCTCAAAGTTAATACCATCAGTCATTAAAGACAATGGTGGCATAATTACTTTTTTTACTAATACATCAATAACTTTATTAAAGGAAGCGCCAATAATAATACCTATTGCCATATCCATCATGTTGCCCTTAACGGCAAATTCTTTAAATTCTTTTAAAAATCCCATATAAAATAATTAACAAATAAAATACTAATCTTTAAATCGCTTGTTATAAATTCTAATCATAACAATAGCCCAGCAAACTACGCATAACGCAACAACAATAGAAGAATATAATATTACGCTATTTGGATTCATTATCTACCAATTTTAAAAATATCATTATTCCAATAATGGTAGGAGACCACAATCCTAAAAATATTGCATGTATTTCATTTCCAGTAAGAAACATGTATTCTGCAACTAAAATAATGATAAGGCAAATGACCAACATGATAATGTTATGAATACCTATGTGTTTAATGTAATTCATTTATTAAAACAGATTAGAAGACTCTAAGTTAAAATTTAAATATTAAAGTGCACTTTATTTTTTATAGAACTTTTTGTATTTAATAAAAGAAAACACACCTAAAACACCCACAATTGCAACTGCAATTGCAATGTACTGAAAGCTTGCAATTTGTTGTCCAGATTGGTACGAATGCAATCCAGATAGATAGAAATTTACACCAAAGTAGGTGAAAATTATAGCCGATAATGCCACAATAGACATGAGATTGAAAAACCAACGTCCTCGTAATCCAGGCACCAAACGCGCATGAATAACAAAGGCATAGACCATGATACTAATTAAAGCCCAGGTTTCTTTTGGGTCCCAACCCCAATAACGACCCCAACTTTCGTTTGCCCACATGCCACCAAGAAAGTTCCCAATAGTTAACATTACAAGGCCTACTGTTAAGGACATTTCGTTAATAATGGTTAACTCTTTAATATTCAAGAGCATTTTTTCTTTGTTCTTTTTAGAAGTTAAAATCATGAGTATTAAAACCGTTGCTCCTAAAATCATGGATAGCGTAAACGGCCCATAACTGGCAACGATTACAGCAACATGTATCATTAACCAATAACTGTCTAATACTGGTTGTAAATTCGCAATTGCAGGATCCATCCAGCTTAAATGCGCAACCATTAATAACATGGAAGTAACAAATGCAGTAGCAGCCATTGTTAGGTCGCTTTTTCTTCCAAAGGCTAAACCAAAGAACATGGTTGCCCATGCTACATAAATCATAGATTCGTAGGCATCACTCCATGGTGCATGTCCTGAAATATACCAACGAGCAATTAATCCTAAAGTGTGTAAAATAAATGATATTACAATGAGTATTTTAAAAACCGTAATAATTGATTTAATAGCTTTACTTCTGTCTTTAAAGATTTGAATTATCAACACGATAAACATTAAAGCTCCCAACAGCATGTAGGCATAATGCAGATTTTTAAAAATATCATACTTATTATATAATATCTCAGTATCAATCTTCTCGTCGCTAAGCATTACTTCACTACCTAATTTCTCCTGATTTTTCTTAAAAGCCTCTAAAATTTTATCTGCTTCTTTATAATCACCAGATTGTTTTGCTTTATTTAAACGATAGAGATAAAGGTTAAAGCTCTGGTTTACAAAACTCTGATAAATGGTATCTTTTATCTTTTCTTTATAGCCCTCATTTCTAAATTCATTAGAAGAAATCCATTTGTTATTTTCATCTTCAGGAACTGGAAATATTTTAAGAGAACTGCCTTGAATAGTATTATATAATAAAGTTACACGTTGATCTGTTTCTCTGAATTCTTTCTGAAATGCATTAGGTGCTAACGCTTTGTAAGCTTCGTCTAAATAAGGCGCCAATTTATAATCACCTCGACTGGTTAGAAAATGACCTAATGTTGCATATTTAACAGAGGTATCTACACCAATAATTTTTCTAATAGAATCGTCTTTTTTGGCTTTTAAATAAATAATTGGAACATTGTACCAAAATTGCGGGCTTTCTTGAATGGAAAGAAAAATCTGATCAGCCGTAAAACCCTCGTAAGTATCCTTTTTACTTACTTTTCTTAAAAACTCTGATGCATACGTATTAATAGGCATCATTCTACCTCCAACATCTTGTATTACTGTACGACCAAACTTATCTGCCTCTTTTTCAGGAACAATATTGGCTCTTAAAATAGAATCTACTTGCGATTTATTTTCTTGATAAGAATATTCTTTAATGTCAATACTTTTATCTTGAAGGTCTTGCGTTGCAGCCTCTTGAGAATGGTCGTGGCCATCGTCTGCAGCATGCTGTTCTTGTGCGAAACCAGTTAAGCTAAAGCACAATAATAAGATAGAAATTAGGTTAGATTTTTTATTTTTTACTTTGTCAAGCGCTCGTTTTAAATCGGCAAAACGTGTGTTCTTATCAAAAAGAATAGCCATTAAACCAAAATAAAGCAGCATATAGCCTAAATACGTTACCCAAGTTCCCCAACGGTCATGATTTACAGATAATCGCGTTAAAGTTTCATTATTATCGAACCCTGCTTGAAAGAAACGGTACCCTCTATGGTCTAAAACGTTATTCATAAAAATTTTGTAATCAAAATCACCTTCTTGAGCATCGTTTACCGTTATGGCACTTGAAAAAGCGGAATAACTATTTTTTGTCCCTGGATATTTTTCGGCTACAAAATCGTTTAGTTTGATACTAAAAGGCAACTCTAAAACTTTAGCGCCATACCTAAAGCTCATATCTAATCCACCAATTTCTAAATTTTCCCATTGGTTATTTGTACCCATACCACCAAGTAAACGTACTTGTTTCGTGTCGCCATTGGCAGTAACGTTTAATACCATGCCATCTTGATCGTTTTTTAATAATTTCGATTTTTTTACAATATCAAAATGTCCTTTAACGACCGGTTTAGGAAACACCATTTGCATATTTCCAATTACATAGCGAGACCTTAGCATTAACGGCTGAATACTGTCTTTAACAAGTTTACCTTCTGCCATAGTAGCCATTTGCAGGTATTCACCTTCAAAAGGAGATTCTATGGTTAATCCGTTGTCATCACTAACAATATTAATAGCACCCTTTTTAGGATTGTTTAAAGTGAAAATAATGTTATGAATTAATTGATCTTCACCAACTTTTAAAAAGTGATTGTGTGGTGCACTATTTCCAGCTTCAACTATTTTTAAATATTCTTCTCCGTTTTCGTTGGGAATAATATCTCTTTCGGCGTTGGCAATAAATTTATCTAAAGTTATTTTAACAGGAACGGTATCGTACGTTGTATTTATTGAGAGTTTGTTGTTTAATCTTTCAGAAAAATCAACTTCTTTTTCAATGCGTAAGCGTTGTGGGACCTCATCAATTTTATAATCTCCATCAACTAAAACCGAAACATACGTTTTTTGAGAAAGGAAACTGCTTTCGGTTTCTCCTTCCTGAATAGGCATCATACCTTCGTAACCAATGTAACGTGTAATAAAAGCACCTACAAGAATAAATATAAATGCTAAATGCAACGTTAAGGTTGCCCATTTTGCTTTTTTATATAAACGGAATCTAAAAATATTTCCTACAAAATTGATTACAAAAAATACCATAATCCCCTCAAACCACCACGTGTTATAAATCATGCTTCGCGAATAAGGCGTTGGAGATGTTTCTTGACCAGCGTCCATAAACGTACCAACAATCATCGCAATTGCGAAAACGATAAATAAAACAGCTGTTAAACGAGTAGAAAAGAGAATTTTTGCGAGTTTATTTTGCATGATATCAAGGCTTAATTTAGCTCGTGCAAAGATACTCAATTTTGTTTGTTTTCTTTAAGTGAAAAACGAGTAAAAGTGTTAAAATTATTTTAGCTTTTGTGTGCGTGCTTCGAAGATTTTTAAATATAAAAAAGTACCCATTTTTCTTGCACGACGCTTGGCATTGTTTGCAACTTCTCCTTCAAACAGCTCGTCTATAGTTTGCATCCAATAGTTTAACCAGATTCCAAAATGCATTTCTGTAATGCTGCTATTGTTATCCCTATCTACTTTTACATGTGCTTCCAGAGGATTCCCCACATATTTATTATCTAACTTTCTTGTAAAAAACAAGCTGGACTCCCAAAACGTGGTGAGGTGATTTAAATGTTGCTCCCAGTCTTTAATAGCATTGTTAAAAAACGGACCTAACACGTTGTCTTTCCTTATTTTGTTATAAAACAAAGCAACTAATAATTCAATATCCTCTCGTGTAGTTATGTCTTTTTTATTCATTGTTTACAAAGATAATGGAAACATCTTTTATTTGATCTTTTGGTTGATTATTTTAGCACTATGATATCAGTAGTACTTTTAGGCGCAGGAAATGTTGCCACTCATTTATTTAAAGCGTTTAATGCTTCAAAAGAAGTAGCACTAAAACAATGGTATAATCGCAACTTAAAGGCAATTGACAAGTTTAAAAATAAAGTTGAAGTAACCGACGATATATCGAAACTTACAGAAGCAGATATTTATATTTTAGCGGTTAGTGATGATGCTATTGAAGAACTATCAACCCAACTTCCTTTCGAAAACAGATTGGTAGTGCACACCTCTGGCAGTACAAGCCTGTATGCTGTAGATATGAAACAAAAACGAGGTGTTTTTTATCCCTTACAAACGTTTTCTAAAGCTGCAGATGTGGATTTTAAAGAAGTCCCAATTTGTATTGAAGCCTTAAAAAAAACCGATTTACCTATATTAAAAAAATTAGCAAAAGCTATTGGTAGCAAAAGCCACAAGGTAAATAGCGACCAGCGCCAAGCGTTACATTTAGCAGCTGTTTTTGTAAATAATTTTACCAATCAGTTATATCGTATGGCACACGAAATAACAGAAATGAATGGTGCAGAATTCGATATTTTAAAACCATTAATTAAAGAAACTGCGCATAAAATTGAAACCTTATCGCCTTATTTGGCTCAAACTGGTCCTGCTTTGCGTAACGATAAAAAAACCATAAAAAGACATTTAAAGCAATTGGAAAGCGACCAGCATAAAGCGGTTTACGATCTGCTGACTAAATCCATAAAAAAAACACATGGCATTCGATAAAAGTTATAAAGAATATTTAAAAAACATCAACACTTTTATTTTAGATGTAGATGGCGTATTAACCGATGGCTCTTTAACTATTACTACTTCTGGCGAAATGCTAAGAACTATGAATGTAAAAGACGGTTATGCGCTTAAACAAGCCCTAAATAAAGGTTACAACGTATGTATTATTTCTGGAGGTACTAACGAAGGTGTTAAGAAACGGTTAGAACATTTAGGCGTATTAGACGTTTTTTTAGGCGCTCACAACAAAACAGAACCTTTTAAAAAATATCTTTTAAAACGTAAAATAGAGGCTAAAAATGTTTTATATATGGGAGACGATATTCCAGATATTCCTGTTATGCAACTTGCTGGTTTAGCTACTTGCCCGCAAGATGCTGTACAGGAGGTTAAAGGAGTTTCGCATTATATCTCCCATAAATTGGGTGGAAAAGGCTGCGTGAGAGATGTGATTGAGCAGGTTTTAAAACTTAATAATGATTGGGATTATTTGTTTGATGCGTCGCTTTAAAATACAGTGGCAAAAATTTATTAAATAGATTTTAAATTAAAAACAACATACTTTGAATATACTAAACCTCATCCGCTGGAAAAATTTAATAATGATTGCCGTTGTGCAAGTTTTAATTAAATATGCACTTTTTAATGTCACTTTCGCAGATGGAACAGCAATTGCAACAACCTTGGATGGTTTTCATTTTCTATTGCTAGTTTTAACCACCCTGTGTATTGCAGCTGGTGGTTACATTATTAACGATATCTACGATATGGAAACAGATGCCGTTAACAAGCCCAATAAAGTGGTTGTAGGTAAAAGCATTACAGAAAGTACTGCAAACAAACTTTATATTGCATTTACATTTATTGGTGTTTGTATTGGGTTTTACCTGTCTCATGCTGTGGGACGTCCACCATTTTTTGCCATTTTTGTTATCATTGCGGCACTACTTTATGTCTATGCTTCCTATTTAAAACAAATTGCCGTAGCCGGAAACATTGTGGTTTCTATATTGGTTGTGTTTAGTCTTTTAATTGTTGGTGTTTTTGAGCTTATTCCTGCAATGACCGTTCAAAATGAAAGCATACAATCTACTATGTTAGAGGTTTTAACCGATTTTGGAATCTTTGCCTTTCTAATTAATTTTATTCGTGAGATAGTAAAGGATACCGAAGATGTAGATGGCGACCATAAAGTGGGCATGCAAACACTACCTATTCTATTTGGAAAAACCCGAACCTCTAAAATTACTATGGTCTTAACCATAATAACCATAGCTATTATAGTATATTACGTTACCACCTTTTTATACAGGCACACCGCTGCAATTGTATATTTCCTATTCGCGATTATTGGTCCTCTAATATACATTGCTATAAAAATGTTTTCTGCTGAAAAAACTATACACTTTAAGCACATTAGCTTTATGCTTAAAATAGTCATGATAACAGGTATGTTAGCGATGCTACTTTACAGAATTATATTTTAAATATGTTAAGCGAAAAACTTAAAAATTGGCATATTATCTTGGCGTCTGGCTCTCCAAGACGTCAGCAGTTTTTTGTAAATTTAGGTTTAGACTTCGAAATTAGATTAAAAGATATTAAAGAAGATTACCCTAATAAACTTATACATTTTGAAATTAGCGATTATTTGGCACAGTTAAAATCGCTACCATTTGTCGAAGAGCTAAAAGATAATGAGATTTTAGTAACCAGCGATACCATTGTTTGGTATAAGGGTAAAGCATTAGGCAAACCAAGAAACAACGACGAAGCATTTGCCATGTTGCAATCACTAAGTAACGATACGCACGAAGTAATTACTTCTATTTGTGTCCGCACCAAAGTGTTTCAAAAAACAGTTAATGCTGTTACTAAAGTAACTTTTAAAGCTTTTACAGACCAAGAGCTCTGGTATTACATAAAAGCATATGCACCATTAGATAAAGCCGGTGCGTATGGCATACAGGAGTGGATTGGGCAAATAGGTGTTATTGGTATAGAAGGTTCTTACTTCAATGTCATGGGCTTGCCAACACATTTACTTTACGAGACTTTAAATACTATTGCAGATGAACATTAATACAATACCTTTACACAAATTATATTATTAATATGCTTTTTGAAACCTACCAAACACCACTTATAAATACAGCCATTGTATTGGCTGTTTTTATTATTATAAGAATTATTGGAAAAATGACCATTAGAAAAATTGGTCAGAAAAGTGGCGTAAACGACGCAAGAATAAAGCTTATTTCAAGATATTATACAGTTACCCTTCTCATTATTTTCTTATTCTTTTTAGCTTATATATTTGGCGCAGAACTAAATGAAATATCTGTAGTGTTTTCTTCGGTATTTGCTGTAATAGGAATTGGCTTATTCGCTATTTGGTCTATTTTAAGCAACGTTACTTCTGGCATAATCATGTTCTTTTCTTTCCCTTATAAAGTAGGAGATAAAATAAAAATCCACGATAAAGATTATCCTATAGAAGCTGTAATTGAAGATATACGTGCGTTTCAACTACATTTACGTGTAGAGAATGGCGATTTAGTAACCTATCCCAATAATCTAATTTTACAAAAAGCTGTAACTTTAGTCGAGAAAGACGCTATTGAGGATTTTGGCGATTTTCATTAAAACATAAAAATGGCAAGACGTAAACCTAAAAAACGGACTCAACATTACAAAAAACAAGTAGGCCAAGTTCCTGGTGCCCTTGTGTATACGGGAAAAAAGGAAACTTCGCAGTTATTTATTGAAACATTCGATTATAACGCAGACACTATAATAGAAAAAGAATTAACAAACGTTGAAGAGGCTTTTCAGTTTAAAACAACCAATACCATCACGTGGATAAACTTAAACGGGTTGAGTAACACCACAGAAATTGAAAAATTAGGAACGCATTACGATTTACATCCGCTTGTTTTAGAAGATATTGTAAACACAGGACAACGACCAAAAATTGACGAGTACGAAGAGTATATGTTTATTGTACTTAAGATGATGTACTATGATAACGAAGAACATATCATTTCAGAACAAGTTAGTTTTATATTAGGCGAAAATTATGTACTCTCATTACAGGAAGCAGAAGGCGATGTGTTCGATGCTCTTCGCGAACGTCTTCGTCAAAGTAAGGGCCGTATTCGTGGTTTAGGTTCAGATTATTTGTTGTATGCTTTAATAGATTCGGTAGTAGACCATTACTATGCTATTATTGAAATCATGGGTAATAAAATTGAAGATCTTGAGGATAGTTTATTCGAAGGATTAACAAAAGATGAAATTAGCACCGAAATACAAAGCCTTAAACGCGAAGTACTAAAAGTGCGTCGTGCTATTTTTCCACTTCGTGAAATTATAAGCCGCATTGATAAAAGCGACAGTAAACTTATAGACCCAAAAACCTTACATTATTTTGGTGATGTTTACGACCATATTATCCAAGTATCTGATACTATAGATATTTACCGTGAAATGATTTGGGGATTAATGGATATGTACATGACGACCATTAGTAATCGTATGAACGAAGTGATGAAAGTACTAACCATTATCGCTACCATTTTTATACCACTTACCTTTATTGCTGGTATTTACGGGATGAATTTTGATAACATTCCAGAACTGCATTATAAATACAGTTACTATATTCTTTGGGTTGTAATGATTATTATTTTCTTAGGAATGCTGTATTATTTTAAGCGTAAGAAGTGGTTGTGATTTTTATAGGCTATTTTAAAAATGAAACCACACTTTTATAAAAATCTTCCATTAAATAAAGAATGGAAACGTTCTTTTGTTGCGTACTGTAAATAATAATTATTTCGAAGTTAGAATCTGTTTGATTACCTGAAATAGATGGAGAAAATTCAGGACTATTTTCAACTACTTTATAAATTTCGTTGAGATATTTATTCTTTTTTAAAAAAGACTTCATCTTTTTGTTAGAACAGTTTACGCTAAAAAAATGAATTGGATGTTTCTTAAAAATTTTAGAAAAAAGATTTCTTTCAATTATTCTAAATTTTAACTTTTCATCTTTTGAATGTAATTTACATTTTATAATGCAATTGTGTCTATCACCATAGGCTCCACCAACATCAACTGCATTTGGTTTAGTGAATTCAGATTGTCTATACTCATATTGAATTTTAATACTTGATTTTTCAAAAGTATAGTTTACAATAAAAAGCTCTAACGGAAGATATGCATGCCCATTAAACCATTTTTTGCTAATCTTATTGAACTTTACATCTTGTTCAGATTTTTGAGAATCAAAAAAAGTCTCTATTTCATTCATTAAAAAAAAAGAGCATATTAATTCCCCTCAACCCGCGTAATCTTAGCACCAATCCTCTGTAAACGTTCTACAATATGTTGGTAACCACGATCAATCTGCTCGATGTTATGAATAGTAGAGGTTCCTTTTGCAGATAATGCTGCAATTAACAATGAAATTCCGGCTCTAATATCTGGAGACACCATTGTTGTTGCTTTTAATTGCGATTTAAAGTTGTGACCTATAACTGTTGCTCTATGTGGATCGCAAAGTATAATTTTTGCGCCCATATCTATTAACTTATCTGTAAAGAATAAGCGGCTTTCAAACATTTTCTGGTGTACTAACACTTCGCCTTTGGCCTGTGTTGCAACAACTAAAACAATACTCAATAAATCTGGTGTAAAACCTGGCCAAGGTGCATCGGCAATGGTCAATATCGAACCATCGATGTAGTTTTGTATTTCGTAACCGTCTTTATGAGCAGGAATGTAAATATCGTCACCTTTTTTCTCTAATGTTATACCTAATTTAGCAAACACATTTGGTATTTGTCCTAAATCATTCCAGCTTACATTTTTAATGGTTAGCTCACTTTTAGTCATTGCTGCTAAACCTATCCAACTCCCAATTTCTATCATATCTGGAAGCATGGTGTGGTCTGTACCACCTAAGGTATCGACACCTTCAATAGTTAATAAATTTGAGCCAACGCCAGAGATTTTTGCTCCCATTCTGTTAAGCATTTTACATAATTGCTGTAAGTACGGTTCGCAGGCTGCGTTGTAAATGGTTGTTGTGCCTTCGGCTAATACGGCTGCCATGACTATATTTGCCGTTCCTGTTACAGACGCTTCGTCTAAAAGCATATCTGTTCCAACTAATTTATCGGCTTCAACACCATAGAAATAGTCTTCTCTGTTGTATCTAAATTTTGCTCCAAGGTTTATAAAGCCTTCAAAGTGCGTATCTAAACGACGACGGCCAATTTTATCGCCTCCAGGCTTTGGTATGTAACCTTTTCCAAAACGTGCTAATAATGGACCAACCATCATAATGGAACCTCGCAAGCCACTACCTTCTTTTTTAAAGTCGGCAGTTTGCATATAATCCAAGTCTATTTCGTCTGCCTGAAATTTATAAGCACCTGTTCCAAGTTTTTCAACTTTAACTCCTAAATTTTTAAGGAGTGCAATAAGTTTATTAATATCAATAATATCTGGGATATTATTAATGGTTACTACTTCTGGAGTTAATAATACTGCACATAATATCTGTAATGCTTCGTTTTTAGCGCCTTGAGGTTGAATGTCTCCCTTTAATTGGTGACCTCCTTCAATTATAAATGTACCCATGTTAAATTAATATCGTTTTTTTCCGCGATTTGAGTTGTTTTTCTTTGATCCTTTTTTATTAGAAGAATTTGAGTACTTCTTTTTAGCTGTTGTTTTTAATAAACTTGTAGAATCTGTTAAATCTTCTTCAGAGCCCTTAAGGTTAATTTCTCCATTAGACAACTCGAATAAATGGTTGTAAATCACCTCATCTTCAACCGTATCTTTATTCCAATTTAAAAAACACTTCTTCATGTGGTTTGCAATGGTGTAAACCAATGCTTCTTTTAAATCACCTTCTTCCCATGAAATGGCAACATCGATCATGGTTTTTATATTGTTTCCGTAAAAACGATATTTAGGAAAATTTTGCGGGTATTTTAAAACTTCCGGACGTTCCTCTAAAACCTCTTTAGATGGCTTTTCGTAAGGTGAATCGACATCTAACTCAAACTTAGACATGATGAATAGCTGATCCCAGAGTTTGTGCTGAAAATCTGGAACATCCCGTAAATGAGGCTGTAAATTTCCCATCACCGAAATAATTGCTCGCGCTACTTTATTTCGTTCTTCTTTGGTTTCTCTGGATTTGGCAAAGTTTACCATTTTTTGAACGTGTCTTCCATACTCTGGAATAATTAAATGTTCACGTTCTGTGTTGTATTCTATATCGTCTATCAAAATAAAAATGTGTAGAATTAATGTATTGCATTGAAGTTTCTAATGCTTTCGCAAAATACAAAAATGTTTAGAGTATAACGTAAAAATTACAGAGAAATTACGCCATCCACCTTTTTACCCACTTCAAGGTATTTTGCAATAACGGCGTCTGGGTTTTTCATCCTAACGTTTACAGAAACGCTGGTGTATTTACCGTTGCTTGATTCTTTAGTGTTAATGACTGCACCAAGATGATTAAAAACCTCTTCAATCTCTTCTATCTTTTTTTGGTCAGATTTTACAATAAATTTGTACAAATATTCTGATGGCCAAAGTGCGGTATCCTGCAATTGCTCTTTTAGCTTTGCATAAAATTCTTCTTGATTTTCTTGTTTACTCATAAATCTTATAATAGTTAGCAAAGATAAGTTATCCCTGCATTTTTTTTATACCTTTTTTATTCCGAATTTTACATCTAAAATCATACCATAGTTGAACACAAAAAGAATTGTCATAACAGGAGGTCCTGGAAGCGGAAAAACATCAATAATCAACGAATTAATTAAAAGAGGGTTTACTTGTTCTGAAGAAGTTTCGAGAGAAATAATACTAAAAGCGCGAGAAAATGGCATCGAGCAACTCTTTCTTACTAATCCAATTCAGTTTAGCGAACTCCTTTTAAAAGGTAGAATTAAGCAGTATAATGAGGCTTTAGAGAGCAATAACGAATTTGTTTTTTTAGATCGTGGCATTCCAGATATTCCTGCCTATATGGATTTTAAAGGCGATGTTTATCCCGATTTTTTTAATAAAGCCTGCATAGAACACAAGTACGATCGCATTTTTATTTTAGCACCATGGCAAGATATTTTTACTAATGATAATGAGCGTTATGAGAGTTTTGATCAGGCTTTAGAAATCCATGACAAATTAATTGAAACTTACAGCAAATACGGTTACAATTTACGCGATGTGCCTTTTGGCACCATCGAAGGTCGCGCAGACCATATTATAAACGATGTAAAAGCGCTATAATTATTTTATTGAGTCATCCTATAAACATATTAGAACGTTATTGGAAATTCACCTCATTCAGACCGCTTCAGGAAGCTATTATAAATTCGGTTTTAGAAGGTGAAGATACCTTTGCCCTGTTGCCAACTGGTGGCGGAAAATCGGTATGTTTCCAAATACCTGCTTTAGTAAAAGATGGTATATGTGTTGTAATTTCGCCTTTGGTTGCCTTAATGAAAGACCAAGTACAGGCACTTCAAAATAAGGGGATAAAAGCAATGGCTCTCACCAGCGGAATCTCTTACGATGAGTTAGATAAACGCCTTGACAATTGCATCTACGGTAATTATAAATTTCTCTATTTATCTCCAGAACGTTTACAGCAGGATATTGTACAAGAGCGCATTAGGCAAATGAATGTGAATTTGATTGCTGTGGACGAAGCACACTGCATTAGCCAATGGGGAAACGATTTTAGACCCAGTTATAAAAACATTGCAAAACTTAGAGAACTGCAACCCACTGTAAATGTTATTGCTTTAACGGCAAGTGCAACTCCTGAGGTTGTGGAGGACATTATTAAAGAATTAGATTTTATTAGCCCAAAGGTTTTTAAACAATCTTTTTTAAGACCCAATCTTGCGTATATGACGTTTACTGAAGAAGACAAATTCTTTAGACTTAAAGCCATTTTAAGCAAAAATAAAGCGTCCTCTATTGTTTACGTTCGTAACAGAAAGGCGACACAAGATGTTAGTAATTTTATTGAAAAAAACGGATTTACAGCTACTTACTATCATGGCGGGTTAACAAATACAGAAAAAGACAAAGCTTTAGAATTATGGATGAATAATACTAAGCAGGTAATGGTTGCTACCAATGCATTTGGAATGGGTATTGATAAACCAGATGTAAAAACAGTAGTGCACTTAAATTTACCAGAAAGTCTGGAAAGCTATTTTCAGGAAGCCGGACGCGCAGGTCGTGATGGTAACAAAGCCTTTGCTGTAATATTAAAAAACAAGAGTGATGACCTTTTGGTTAAAAATCAATTTTTAAACGTATTACCAGATGTAGCCTTTATTAAAAAAGTGTATAGGAAACTAAGCAGTTACTTTCAAGTACCTTACGGAGAAGGGCAAGACAACACCTTCGATTTTAGCTTTAATAAATTCTGCATAACCTATGGTTTCAACACGCTTTTAGCCTATAATGCCTTACTTCTGTTAGATAGAACAAGTATAATAACGTTGTCTAAACAATTTAATAATCGTACTAAAATTCAGTTTATAGTTAGCAATAACGTTTTGTTTAATTATCTCGAAACCCATGCTAACATCGGTATTATAGTAAAATCAATTTTAAGAACTTATGGTGGTGCTTTCGAACAGGAGACAAAAATTAACACCACTCTAATTGCAGAAAAAGCAGCTACTAAAGAAGATAAAGTAATCGAGGCCTTGCAAAGTCTTGAGAAAGCCAAGGTAATTACACTTAAATACTCGAAAACCGATGCGCAAATAACCTATTTAGTACCGCGTGAGGACGATAGTACAATTAATAGCATCGCTAAAGTAATAAAACAACAAAATGCATTAAAGGAGAAGCAAGTACTATCTGTATTAGAATATTCTAATAATAATGAACTTTGCAAAAGCATACAGCTACTCTCCTATTTTGGAGAAACCAAACTTACAGATTGTGGTATTTGTTCGGTTTGTATAACAAGAAAACCTGCAAGCAAAAGTGCCTCTGCAGATATTAAGAAAGAAATTATTCAAGCATTAGAAAATGGAGAACTTTCGTCGAGAGCCTTATTTGAACATCTTAGCTTTTCCGAAGAAAAAATAAATAACACTTTAAGAGAGTTGTTAGAATATCAAATTATTAGTATTACCAAAACAAACACTTACAAATTAGCACACACATAATGAGTAAAAAGAGAGATTTAAGAATTGTATTTATGGGCACACCAGAATTTGCTGTGACTATTTTAAAGACACTGTTAGAAAACCAATACAATATAGTAGGTGTTATTACTGCGCCAGACAAACCTGCTGGTAGAGGTAGAAAACTCAACAAAAGTGCGGTTAAAGAGTTTGCGGAAACCAAAGGACTTAACATATTGCAACCAACAAATTTAAAAAGTGAAGATTTTATTGAAACACTTAAAACCTTAAACGCAAATTTACAAATAGTTGTCGCTTTTAGAATGTTACCAAAAAAGGTGTGGCAAATGCCAGAATATGGCACCTTTAATCTGCACGCGTCGTTATTACCAAATTATAGAGGAGCAGCACCTATTAATTGGGCGATTATTAATGGTGAAACAAAAACAGGTGTTTCTACATTTTTTATAGATGAAAAAATAGACACTGGTGAAATGATTTTACAAAAGGAAATTAACATTGAGCCCAATGAAAACGCTGGTAAACTACACGATAAACTCATGCATTTAGGGAGCCTCCTTGTTTTACAAACGGTAAAACGTATTGAAAACGGAACCGTTGAAACAACACCACAACCCGAAGACGCCATGTCCAAAACAGCGTACAAATTAAATAAAGACAATTGTAAAATAAACTGGACAGCAAGTATAGATAATATCCATAACCAGATACGTGGCTTGAGCCCTTATCCTGCTGCGTGGTGCATACTACAAAATGGTGATGACGTTTTAGATATTAAAATTTATACTGCAAAAAAGGAAGTAGAAGCGCATAGCTATGAGACAGGACGTATAATTTCTACTAAAAAAGAAGTTAAAGTGGCTGTAAAAGAAGGCTTTATAAATATACAGGATATTAAACTTCCTGGAAAGCGTACAATGGATGTAAAATCACTTTTAAATGGCTACACTTTTAATGAAGATGCCAAAATGCTCTAAAGCCTTATGGTTACTGATAAAGTTAAAAACATCATAAATTCCGGTGCCTTTATTAACAAAAGCCCAAAGTTATCAACAAAATAGGGTTTTTCCCTTGCTATTACTTGCACAGTAGCATAATCCGTATAAATTTGTAGAGGATTTAACAAAAATATTGTTTACCAACTATTTATTAATAATTAAAATTAAAATTATGAACAAAACAGATTTAATCGATGCTATGGCAGAACACGCAGGAATTACTAAAGCAGCTTCTAAGAAAGCTTTAGAATGTGCGTTAATTGAAATTGAAGGCGCTTTACAAAAAGGTGACAGAGTTTCATTAGTAGGATTTGGATCTTGGTCAGTTTCTAAAAGAGCTGCAAGAGACGGAAGAAACCCTCAAACAGGAAAAACAATCAAAATCAAAGCTAAAAACGTTGTTAAGTTTAAAGCTGGATCTGATTTAGCAAGTGCAGTAAACTAAGTTTACTTCATTATAAATGTTTAAAAAGCCTTCTTTAAAGAAGGCTTTTTTGTTTATAACCCTTAAACTATTGGTTTTTTTAAAAAAAAAGTTTACATTTATTTAATAAATTCCTTTTAATATGATTTTAACCAAGCCAAAAAAAGGAGATTTGTTAGTCGCAGAACCATCAATTATTGGCGACTTATCATTTAACCGCTCTATTGTTTTATTAACAGACCATTCTGATGAGGGCTCTATAGGCTTTATCTTAAATAAGCCGTTAGATTTTACAATTAGCGATTTAATTCCCGAAATAGAGATACCGTTTAAAGTATATAATGGTGGTCCCGTAGAACAAGACAACTTATATTTTATTCATAAAGTTCCGGATTTAATACCTAACAGCATTGAAATTTCGTTGGGTATTTTTTGGGGAGGCGATTTTAGTGAGGTTTCAAAATTAATTGCAGAAGGTAAAATTAATGAAAAAGACATTAAATTCTTTTTAGGCTATTCTGGCTGGGAAATCGATCAACTCGAAGGCGAATTAAAGTCTAATGCTTGGGTAGTAACCAATAATATTTACGAAAAAGGAATCATTGAAAAGGATTACGAATTTTTCTGGAAAGAAAAAATGGTTGAATTTGGTGGCGATTACAGTATTTGGTCTAATGCTCCAGAAAATCCAAGTTATAACTAACCTAACCTCACTTTTACGTTAACTTTTTGCAGTAACATTGTACTCACTTCTTTTTTAAATTCTTTTTTTCTATATTTTGTAATTGGCTGAATACCTTGTATTACATTGGTAATAAAGAGTTCGTCGGCTTTTTGAAGTTCGAAAGGTGATATTGAAGCTTCTTCTAAGGTAAACTCTGGAAGCAACTCTAAGACCTTAATAATTTGCGAGCGCATTATGCCTTTTAAACAGCCATCTGCAATAGGTGGTGTTTTTATGGTATTACCTCTTACCAAAAATAAATTACCATTTAAAGCTTCTACTACATTTTTATTGGTATTTAGTAATAAACAATTGTCTAAATCATTCTCTTTAGCAAATATACTTCCAACTACATTTATTGCTTTATTATTTGTCTTTAATGTCGACAACAATCCTGGAGCGATGTAAAAATCTTTAAATAAATCTACTTCGTATGTATCGTCGTTTAGCAAATAGAAATCGTTATCTAATGCTTGTGCTGAAATTATAAAACTCACTGCTTTATTGGTTGGCAAATAATAGCCACCACTATTTCTATGTACTTGAATTTTTACTCGCGCCGAAGCTTTTAGTAAACTGTTTTTATCAACCGTTTTTAAAATTTCTTCCTCTATAAACTCCATAGTAAAAGTCATAGGTATTTCCATACGCATTATGCGCATAGATGCCATTAACCTAAAATAATGATCTTCAAGAAATAATACTTTTCCAAAGGATACTTTTATAGTTTCAAATAACGCATCACCATAGCTATAACCACGGTTTTCTGGTGTTAAAATTGTATGGTCTTCGCTAAAATTTCCGTTAACATTTATCATAAAAAAAACGCTGAATTTCTTCAGCGCAAATATAAGTTTTAAATATATAATCTCTTAAGCCGAGCCTAAAACTTGTTTTAAATCTGAAATTTGGTTCTCCCACAACATTTTACCCTCCTCTATTTCATCTTCTTCTGCAAAATCTGTAATCATTATAGAAACATCTTTAGTGATTTCATCGACTTGAATTCTAATTTCGAAATAATAAGATTCGTCTTCGTCTTCCAACCATCTAAATTTAATACGTTCACCACTTTTTTTGGTTAAGAGTTTAGCCTGCTCTTCTGCACCATCCCAAATAAACTTAAAAAGTTCACCACGTGAATTAACATTATCTGCATACCACTCAGACAATCCTGAGGGCGTAGATATGTATTGATATAGTAGCGAAGGAGAGGCATGAATAGGAAATTCCATCTCGTATTTAATTTTTTCGTCCATGTTAATTATCTAAAAATATTATGTCTCCAATATATACATTAATTAATAAGTTTTGAAACAATTTAAATAAATATTTTAATTCCTTTTATGTTTGCTAACAATCAATTTGTTTTTATATTTGCACACTCAAAATTATGGCGAGGTAGCTCAGTCGGTTAGAGCGTCGGATTCATAACCCGGAGGTCACGAGTTCAATTCTCGTTCTCGCTACAACAAAAAATCATTGCAAATAAACGGTTTAGCCTTTCTAAACCGTTTTTTTTATGCTTAACTTTAAACAAATTGTAACATTTGCATACGATTGTGAATACGAAAACGCATACGATTTGAAAATTAAAAAGAATTTTTCTACTCCAAAAATCTATAACGCTAAAGGAGATTTAACCAAGCGTTGGTATGTGTATTTTTCATTTAGAAATCCAGAAACTGGAAAACTAAAGAGAATGACACCAATTTATGGTGATGCAAATGCATATAAAACCAAAGAAGATCGTTTACAAGTATTAACACAATACCGTAAAACAATTATTAAACTATTAAATCAAGGTTTTTCTCCTTTTGAGAATAATATTGAAGCGTTTGAAAATTTAAAAAAACCACCAACTATTCCAGAAATTATTAAGGAAGAACCTAAACCTGAAACACCTATTCTTAAAGTAGTTGAAGAAAAAATAGTTGAAGAACCAAAAATGCTAGTTAAAGAAGCTTTTGATTTTGCTTTAAACTATAAAAAAAAGCTTGTTGGTGTAACCACAATGAGGAGTTATGAAAATAGAGATGATTATTTTTTAAGATGGTTGACTAAAAATTACCCAGAATTAAAAACTATAGATAAATTATCAAAAAAGTTAATGTTAACCTTTTTAAATGAAACCTTAGAAAGAACAACCGCAAGAACAAGAAACAATTATCGAACCGAATTAGGCGCTATTTTTCAAGTTTTAGAAGATAATGAAATTATTGAGTCGAATTTTGTAAAAAAAATTAACGTTCTAAAGTCTACACCAAACAGAAATAAAACCTATACAGATGAGCAGCAACAAGTCATTTTTGAGTATCTAGAAAAACATGATAAAGTACTGTTATTGTTTATTAAGTTTATTTCTTATAATTTTCTACGTCCTATAGAAGTTTGTAGATTACAAATAAAAGACATAAATATTAATACAAGAACTGTTCAGTTTAAAGCAAAAAACAGTCCTTTAAAAACTAAAATTATTCCAGAAATACTCTGGAAAGAGCTTCCCGATTTAACACAATTTAATCCCGAAGACTTTTTATTTACCAACGATGGAATTGGAGGCACTTGGGATACAAAAATTAACAACAAACGCGATTTTTACTCCAAACGTTTTAAAAAGGTTGTAAAAGAGAAGTTTGATTTAGGTGTGAATTATGGCTTATATAGTTTTAGGCATACTTTTATTACCAAATTATATAGAGCAATGGTTAAAGACTCTTCTCCTTATGAAGCTAAAAGTAAGTTAATGCTAATTACTGGACATGCAACGATGACAGCATTAGAAAAATATTTGCGAGATATAGATGCAGAATTACCGGCTGATTATTCTGAAATGCTATAAAATAAGAATGAATAATAAAGATTTAAATACTTTCTATAATAAGTTAACTACAAAACTTAAAAACGATTTGGTGTTTTTTATTCCAAAAGCAATTTTAGATAAAAACACACTAAAGACTATAGAGATAGAAGAGAATTTAAGTATGTTATTTGATAATGTATTAATTATCGAATTAAATAATGGTGCATTTATTTTCGATTCTATAGAAGATTTAAGCAGGTGTATAAGAAAACCTGAAGAGCTAACCGAAATAATTTTTCTCTTATTAGAAAAGAAGGACGCATTACAAGATTTTCAGTTCTCCTTTATTGTAGATAAATATTTTGAGCAAGTAGAATTCTTGTTTTACATAACAAACTGGTTTAGTTTAAATATAGAAAAACTTGACAATGCAGATTTTAAGTTTAAAGGCTTGTTTAAAACACAGCAAAAATATTACAAACAACATTTAGAAGATTTTATTAGAAACTTTTATCCTAATAAAACATATATACCAAAAGATAAACTCGATCTATTAAAGCTTATTAAAGTTAATTTTAAAGACTTAACTAATACTAGTTTAAACAAGGAAATACTGCCAGAAAAAACAAAAGAAATTTTCACTAATCTAATTGATGAAAAGCAGAAAGAGGTTAAACAAACTAAAATAAAACCTATAAAGAAAGTATTAGTAACTGAGGAAGAATCAGAAAAATTTATATTAAGAACAGTTTTCAATATTGACATATAATCATTAATTTAGCGTTAAACAAACGTTTGTTTAACGCTAAATTAATGATTAATGGAATTTTACACCTGTAAATATTGTTTTTCTGAATTCAAACCAACACGAAGACGTGTACAAAAATATTGTAGTGGTACTTGTAGATCAAAGGCTCATCATGCAAGAAAAACAAACGAAATAAATTCGCCTACTCAAAAAATAATTGCACCTCCTCTATCATTATCATTAGATACTACACCAACTAAAACTAAAGTCGAAGCTATGAGTGCTTCTGGTGTTGGCAATGCAGCTGCTGGAAGTTTACTTGCAGAAGGAATAAAAAATGTTTTTACTGCAGACAAAAACAAACCTGCCACTAAAGGTGATATTGCTGATTTAAAATCACATTTAAGCAAAAGGTATTTGCCTATTAAAAATATGCCTTTTGATCAATTTGGTAGATTACCGTATTATGACGTGAGCACTGAGAGTGTGATTTATTTGTAGGGCAAAATTTAAATAAAGTTTCTTTAATTTATTACATCTTTTTTAGCACCAACCCTATAACAACTTTCCTCTCCAAGATATAGAGAGTCTCCATGCTCTTCAGACCAAAAGCCATCTTGCAATACATTTATAAACGACAACGCCTTTAAAAATAGCCTCGTTATCGCCTTTTTAATTAAAATATTATTTTTAAAGAAACCTATACCAAATTGTTCTTGGTAATTGTTTATTAACCTTTTGGCAATAAATTGGTTGTGCTCGTTTAGTATAGGTCTAATTTGCCTTTATAGGCTTAAGCCTCCTGGTCTTTGTTTTTGCCTATTATTAGGTAAGTTCCTGAGAGTTGGGTTATTTCCATTTGATTTATTTTAAATTAACATCTTTCACTGAAAAATTAAATTTTTCTTTTATGAAATCTAAAATTCTATTTTCATTTAGTATAAGTTCTTTAATCTCTTCACCTGAATAAACCCGTAATAGATCTCCTTTAATAAAATAAAACTTATCATTCTTTACTATTGAAAATCTAATACTATTTTGAAATGGATAATTTGAAGAATCAACAAATCTGTTTTTAATATCGATTAATATATCTCCCTCTGACTTTGTGAGTTTAGGTATAACAGTCATTTTGTTAAACTCCTTAGACGATTTAGATTTATGATATAAAACAATTTCCGTATCCTTTACTTCTGTTTTAAAATTCATGCCATAAACAGAATATTCAATTTCTTCAAATTCAGGAAACAATTTAACTGATGGCCATCCAGAACCAACATCTATAAAGTATTTTTTATTATTAATAATAACAGAAAGCATTCTGTGACACTCTATTCCATTAATAAAAGATGAATGGAGATTACTCTTAATACCGTTATTGAATAGTACTTTTTTAAAACTTAAAACTTTATCTGAACAGGTTCCTCCTAAAGAGAATTGTCTATTTTGAATATTATTTAACATAAACAGGTTATGAAAAGGAACTGTCTTAAATTCATTCAATAATAAAAATTCTATTTTATCAATTTCACTCAACTTATCTATGTTTAATTCCTCTTTTATCAATTGCTTCATCAAAAACAGGATATTGATGAAAGTAATTTTTATCAGCTAATCTTTCTGGGTAATATTTTAACCATATTTTTTTTAAAGAAGACCTTTCTAATTGATTGTTTTTTTCAAGATGTTCCACTATTAATTTCCTAATTCCTGAACCTACATCGAATGATGTCTTTTTTCGAGATAAAATATCTTTTGGTAATTCATTAATAAATAAATCCCTCAATATTTGCTTATCTATTAATTGGTCTAGCGTCAAGTCTAAAGAAGTTTCATAAACTTGTTTGTCTAAAAAAGGACACCTAGCTTCAATAGTGTTTGCCATTGAAGCTAAATCCAATCGTCTTAACTCTGTATAATATAGGTTATTAATTAAGATTGCACTTTTTTTTCTTGTGACTTCTGTGTCATCAGATATTTTATAGCCACAAAATAACTCATCTGCACCTTCTCCTGACAATATTACTTTCAAACCATCCTCTGAAGCATATCTTGATAAAACGTATGTTGCTAACCCATTACTTATTATAGAAGGATTATAACTTTCTGTTTGATAAACTAATCTATCTATTAATTTATCCAATTCAATTGGAGCTGGTAATGATATTATTTTTAATTGCTTTTCAATGCCTAAAAAAACAGATAGTTTCTTAACATATTTATAATCTTCACTATCAAAATTTACTAGTGTATAATAAATCACATTTTTAGTTAACCTATTAACTATTGAGGCAATTATTGAGCTATCTAATCCTCCACTTAAACAAACACCAAAGGGAATATCATGATTTTCTGGGATTCTTTTTTTAACAGCATCTATTATTCTTTTTTTTAAATCTACTGATGATTGACTTAAAAATTGATGTTCTACATTTTTTGATAATGTGTTATTTTCGATAACAGAAAAACCTCTTGGAACAGATTCAAAATATTCTATATCACTAATACTCTTTAACTCACTAGTTATAAATTTAAATTTAAAACTAGAACCATAAAAAAGAGGCTTTTTTCCAATATAATCTCTTATCGTATATACTTTGTAAGTTAATTTGTTATAAATTAAACCTGAATAAAATCCATCTAAAAGATGAATTACATCTTCTCCATACTTAGTAAACAAGGGTAAAATGATTTCAGTATCAGATTTAGAAACTAATGAAATATTATTTTCTTTTGCTAAAGATTTATAATTGAAAATTTCTCCGTTAAAGACACCAATATAGTCTCCATATTCAAATGGTTGCATTCCATTGTCTGATATATCGTTAATTGCTAAACGATTAAAGCCTATTGAAATAGTATTATCTTGATATACTCTAGAACCATCTTTACCTCTATGCTTTAAAAGCTGTAGGCATTCTTCTATAGCTTTAGGGTTTTGATTTCCTATTAAAGCAACAATACCACACATATTTATATATTAGTATTATTAATCCATTGTATAAACTTAATAAATACTTCTTTATGTTTTTCTAATTTTAGAATATCTAAACTTTCATTTTCTCTATGTATATTAGACTTACTATCATTAGGACCAAAACCAATATAAAAACCATCATCAGGTATATTAGAAACAAAAGGACATTTTGTAAATTTACTTAAGCTCCTATTATCAAAAATAGCTTCACCATTATATATTACAATGTTTAATTCTGTTAAGAAAGCAGGCTGGTTTTGAGTAATAGGCAAATAGAAAATCACTGGTGTTTCGCCTTTATTAACTCCTGTTTCCTCAACATATATTTTAGAACCAAATTCAGTAATATGTTTTGGTATCACTTTAAAAGGTGTATTTCCTGCAACCTCTTCTTCTCCTTGAATAATCCATAATATATTTGGTAATTCAAGTCCTCTTTCTTTCATTTCTAACAAGGCAAATATGCGACAAATTAAAATCCCTTTATTATCAGCTATGCCTCTTGCATAATACCTACCTTCCTTTTCCGATAGAACAAAAGGATCCGTTTCCCATTTTTCTTTTCTATTTATCTTTTCAACGTCGTAGTGATTATATAGAGTTACTTTTTTTGAAGAATCTATATTAATGTACTTCGCTATTATTACTGGTTGATTATAAGGGCTATCTCCTTCAACAGATATTACAAAACCTATTTTTTCTAATAATTCTTTAACTAATTTAATTCCTTCAAGGTTTGCTTCTTTATCATTTGCTATCGTCTTAATAGAGATAAAGTTTTTTAAAATATTAATCATATATGTTTTTTCTAATTGATTCTGAATAAGACCATATTGTGGTAGATAAAGACTCTATAAATTGTTTTAACATTGTTTTATTTTCGGAAACCTCAATAATATCTAGAAAATGTTCTTTTAGAACAGGATTTGTAAATTGATTATAGTAATCATTAATAAAGTTATAGTCTTCACCTAATATTTCTAAAAGTCCATATATTCTATAATAATTCATTAAAAATCGAGATTTTCTTTTAATAATATTCTTTTTATATTCCTCTAAAAAAATATTAAAATAACTAGATTCATTTAATCTTTCATAAATGTCATTTGGATTATTTGGTTTTGATTTCTGTTTAATATCTTCGATTGTTTTTATTATAGCCTTGTTAAAAGCATAACCAATTAAATCATTAGCGGATTTGTCAAGTTCGTGCTCAATCTTAAAATTTTGAATAGGTCTATTCTGATCTAAACAAAAAGTGTGTTCTGCAATTTTTTTATTAGATATTGACTGATTTAAAAGTGCCCAAAACAAATCACCTCTTCTTACAAACTTATCATTTACTTCTAAATTAACAACAGGATAAAATCGCAACAAATCTCTATTAAAAATCAAGGTATTAGGACCTCTATTGCTAACAAAATTTGAGTGATAAATCTCAGTTTTTTGTAAAACTGGTCTAGAAACTGATTTCCCTGAAAAAATGTGAATAATATCCTTTTCTATACTATAAGAATAATAAATAGGTGATTCTATATGTGTAAAGTGTGCATCTGATATATCGTAATAATAATCCTTTAAATCTTTAAGACTTTTATAATCTAACTCCTCTTTATTTTTAGAATGAATACTATAAACCAAATCCACTAATTGCACTCTTATTGTTGATAAAAAAGGTAATGGAGGATCTTTACTTACACTACCTATTAATGCATCGTATTTATCTTTATAGTTATTAATTATAGAGAACAAATCTGTTTTTGAACAAATATTATTACCATGTGTACTTGAAAAAGTTATATCATCATCTATAACCCAATACACTGGGTTTTTAAATGATATAGATTCCGTAAACAAATGATGTTGAAGTATTGTCCTACCAATAGGAATAGAGTTAATTTTATTAAATTTTTTAAAGTACTCACCGTAATACCCTAAAATTAAATTATTCTCCCAATCCTTTCTAGGTACGATTGTAAACTCTATCCTAGACTTTACTAATTTCTGTTTTACATCATCGAAATTTTCAAAAGAAGATAGATTATCTATTATCAACAGTTTATCAATTCGTATAGTTTTTTTTATAATAGAATCAATAATTCTTTCTGAAGTTTTTTTATCTCCAGCTATAAAACCTACAATAAATTCAAAATCTTTAAAATCGTCAAATAGTATTTCTTGTTTATTAACCAATTCCTGTTTTTTATTAGGAACAATAATATCTTTTTCGTCTAATTCAAATAATTTTTTTGCTCTGCTAAAAAAGCGTTGCCTATCTTGAGAATTCATAATATGTTGGTATTTATAATAGAAATACCTGTAACTCTCTTTTTTTAGCTTCAAATTATTTGTTATACGTTGTCGTGAGTTTTCAACATAAAGAGTTACTAAATTATTTTCTATAACTTTATATTTTGGGTTTAATTGAAATAATCTTACAAATAAATCTCTGTCTACTGTAGCATCCATTGCTTCATCAAAAGCACCTGCTTTTAAAAGCGTTTTCAATCTTACAAAAGTACTAGAGCCTCCAACTCCAGGATTTCCACTTAAAAAATCATGAGAATCTAACTGTTTAGGTAATTTTAAATAGGACTCTTCTTTTAAATTTTTTCTTATTAAGTTAGCATAAACTATATCTTCATTTGCAGTATTTAAAGTAATTGTTTCTAAATAATTACAATGCCATTCATCATCATCGTCAAGTGACGAAAAATAAACAGTATCAACAATTTCATTACTACTAATAAAATATTCTATTCCTGTATTTAAAGCTCCTGAATAATTATTTGTTCTTTTATTTTTAATCCAATCAAAGTTATAAGTCTTGCATAACTCTTGTTCTTCTATCTGATTTTTTTGATGGGAATTTGAAACAATTACAACATAATCTGGTTTTCGTACTTGATTCTGAATAGACTTTAGTGCTCTGTTTAATAACTTTACTCTATTACAAGTAACTACAACTGTAAAAACAACCATTCTCTTTACATCTGTTTAATATAATCCTCAATATCTTCAATAGTCTTTACAGGAATTAATAAATCTTTCAATCTATGATCTAGATTTTTTCCTGCTAATTCCTCAGACCAACCACCAAATTGAGTAACACATAAAACTATTTTCTTTTTTTGCCATGCAAAAGCTAATTCGGATAAAGTACCTGCTCCTCCTCCTGCTGCAATAATAATATCTGAGCTATTTACCAAAATAATATTACGTGCTATTCCCATTCCTGTTGGTATAGCTATATCTATATATTTATTAGCTTCTTCTGCTTTATTTCCTTGTAAAACACCTATTGTTTGGCTATCAAACGTTTCGCTAGAAGATTTCACACCTTTACTAACTGCTTCCATAAAACCACCTGCTCCACCATTAAAAAACAATCGATTTTTTTTTGATATTGCCTTTCCTAACTTCTCTCCAAAATCATACAACGCATCACTACAAACCGATTTATTAGGACCTATTACTCCAATCTTAATCATTCACTAATTCTTATTATATTTATTTAACTCGCTTTTGATTATATACACTCTTATTATTACCATAGTAATTAGTGTAAATGTGCTGATAAACATTGGCTGTTTTAATACCTACTTCTTCATCGCTATAAAAATCTTGAGGTAAATACAACAGGTTATCATAAATCGCACTTTTAACTTGTGCTTTTATCTGTCTACTTTCTCTCCAATTTTCAATTTTAAGCTTTTCAGACTTTAGTGTTTCTAATGTTTTAGCTGCCACTTTTTTGACTTCTTTAAGCTCTTTATTTGTTAATTCCTTTCCTTCTTTTAGTAAATCGAAAATAGCTAGAGTTTCTTGATCTTTAAGATTTTCCCTAACCACACGTTGCTCTTCAAAAGATAAATCTTTTATAAAATCATATAAATTATCAAAAGTCTTAACCGTATCTTCTAAACTCTTTCCTTTGTTGTACTCTTCTATAATTTCTTTGTAACGCTCATAAAATTCAATACGTAACGGATTTTCTTTTAGCATTTGCTCCAATTGCTGTTCTATAGCTTCCTGCAAGTTAAAAACCAACGTGTTTTTACGAGGCGTTTTAGCAAAGGCTGCTTTCAATTTATCAAAATCTAAAGATGACAAATCTACATACACTTCTTCTTCATCCTCATTAACTTCGTTATCTTGAACAACAACACTATCGCTTACTATAGCTTGTAATTCCATAATAATTTGTGTTACATCAGCCGATTTTACATTTTGGTTTAAAGCCGTGTAAATTGCTTCGATTGCATTAAAATCTTTAACGTGCTTTTTTAATTTATCATTAGGAAATAAAGCTTTGTATTTTCTAAATACATTTCTAGCCATCATTTCAAAAGTAGTACGTGTGGTTTCATTTAAACACACACAATCTGTTGCGTCTTTAATTTTAGCAATCTTAGAAATTGGTTTTGCATCTTTTAAGTCTTGAAGTTTAAAGTCCAATTCTTTTAAATACGCTTTAACATCTTTTATAGCTTGTTTTAACTCAACCTCAACATCTTCTAATGGCTCCACAGGACTTCCTGACCCTTTATCTTTCCCTCCAGATTTTCCGCCTTCTCCATATACCGAATATGCATGTTCTAATTGCTTATATACGTTTCCATAATCTACAATTAAACCGTTTTCCTTTTCATCGTCATACACACGGTTTGCTCTTGCAATGGTTTGCATTAACGTATGTCCTTTTATGGGTTTGTCTAAATAAACAGTAGAGACACAAGGTGCATCAAAACCAGTAATCCACATGGCACATACTATGGCTAAACGAAATGGATTCTCTTCGTCTTTAAATTCTTTTTCTAGGTTACGTTCCACCATTTTTCTACGATGCACTTCAATATCTAAATTCATTTTACGGAATTTATCTACTTCGTTTTGCTCGCTACTTACTACAACGCAAACTTCTGTTTCTTTTACTTTATTGTATTTACGTTTTAGTTCTTGTTCTTCCTGTTGGTCTTCTGCGTTTTTTATGCGTTCTTCTAATTCTTTTAGGTATTCTGGCCAATAACCTTGAATCATCTGATACATTCTAACTGCTGTAGGTTTATCTAAAGCCACATACATGGCTTTACCTTGATAACCTCTTTCATTAAAATGCCAGACTAAATCTTTTGCAATTGCTTCTAATCTTGGTTGCGCTGTAAGAATTGGATAATTTCTACTAAACAAATATTCTAGTTTCTTCTTTTGGTCGTCGTCTAAATCTTCATTCTCGAAAACCTCAGCCATTTTTGCATCCAACTCAGGATTGGTAATATCTAACTTTTCTCCTCTATTTAAATAACGCAGTGGTAAGGTTGCTTCATCTTCAATGGCACGTTTAAAATCGTAAACAGAAACGTACTCACCAAATATGTTTTTAGTTAACTCTTCTTCTTCTTTTATAATTGGAGTTCCAGTAAACCCTAAATATGATGCATTTGGTAAACCATGAAAACGCATGTTTCTTGCATAGGTTCCAGATTGTGTTCTGTGGGCTTCATCACTAATAACGATTACATTTTTACGATCTGTAATTAATGGATATTCGGTTTCTAGTTTTGGATCTATAGAAAATTTATGAATCAAAGAAAACACATAACGATGGTTTTCAGACAATAACTCACGCAAATGCTCACGACCAGTCATCCCTTTCTTTTTTCCTGCAATACAGTTTTTATCGTTTACTGCGCCAACACCAGAAAAGGTATCGTATAATTGATTTTCTAATTCGGTTCTATCTACAGCAATTAAAAAGGTATAAGAACCTCCTAATTTTCTGTGAATCTTTTCACATAAAAACACCATAGAATAAGACTTTCCAGAACCTTGCGTATGCCAAAACACACCCAACTTCCCTTCTAAATCTTCTATATTATTTACGTTTTCAATCACTTTGTTTACACCAATATATTGGTGATTTTTAGCCATTAACTTTACCACATCACCTTCAGAATCATCGAATAATAAATAGTTTTCAAAAATATCCATTAAACGATGCTTGTCGCAAGTACCACGCAACATCGTATCTAAACTTACTTCTCCTTCTTCATCTTCTTCTATACGTTTCCAGTCTAAAAAGTATTTATACTTACTAGTAATGGTCCCAACTTTTGCATCTAAACCGTTACTTAAAATAACAAATCCGTTATTATGAAACACTTGTGGTATAGCATCTTTATAATCTTTTAAGTTATCGTTATACGCATGACGTAAATCTTGATGATGTGCTTTTAACTCAAAAAACACTAACGGAATACCATTAACAAAACCAATAACATCTGGTCGTCTTAAATATAACTCTCCTAAAACTTCTAATTGACGTACTGCTAAAAAGTGATTATCTTGATAATCATTAAAATTAAAAACCTTTAGTTTGGTTTTTATCAATTCTCCTTTATCGTTAGTATAACTTACAGGAACACCATTTTTAAGTAAATTACTTTTTTCTTTATTTATAAAACCTAAAGTTTGGTCTGCTACGTTTTGAGTGATTCTATCTATAGCTTGTTGATACGCTAACTCAGGATGATTGGGATTTAATTTTTTAAGCGCTTGTAATAAGTAATGCGTTAAAACTACCTCGCTTTTATCTTCTCTACCTAACAAACCGTTGTCTCCAAAAGATTCTTTATGCCATGCGGAAACTACTATCCAACCCAATTGTTCTAAAACATCTTGCGTTGCATTTTCTATTAAACCGTCTTCTGAATATTCGTAGCTCATCCTTTATTATTTTACTAATGGCAGTTTAACACCAAGTTTATAAACATCGTAATAATGTTCGATTGGTGAATCATTTAATTTTACATCCAATAAATTTTCTAATCCATTTTGGTCTGGATGAATTATCAAACAATCTATAACCTCTCCTTGTTCTTTGTTTAAAGCATCATAAACTTTTTTTAAACGCGCATAACCACTTACTTGTCTTATATCCTCATCATGCTTACCATTTAAATATTTAAGCTTGTATTTAGCATCTATAACCATTTGATAGTCTTCATTATTTAATAGGTAATCTAACTCGTTACCATAATGTTTAAATTGAAACTTAACTAGATTATGAAATCTGACTTTTAACAAACCCAATACATACAACTCAAACAACTTGGTCATGTCTATCCAAAAAGGTGGAGATTGTACTGTTTCCTTTATTGTATTAGAAATATTATAACCAAAACGTTTTAAAATAAGCTTTGCTAGATATAATGCTTGCTCATACTCTTTATAAAACACATTGGTTTTAGTGTGCTTAATCTCGGTAATTTCTATGTTGTCTGATACTTGAGTAAAAGCAGGATTTATATAATTAAAGGTGTTTTGTAAGTCTTTATGATTAGTAAGTTTTGTGTACGTTGGTAAATAGCGTTTTATAAATTGTAACGCTTTTTTTAATAATCTATTTTCTTTATTGTTGATGCCAAATTCATCAAAACTACAATAGGTATAAAGGTTTTTATTTTTAACAAGGTTATGTTTTATAGTTTTAGATACTTGTACTTTTCCTTTTACTCTACCTTGAAGATTTTGCTCTACTTTGTAATAGGATTTTTTTAATCCTTTTCTAACGATTTGTTTTAAAAGACTTAGAAACTCTACCACTAAAAAAGGCGTAAGTAAATCTTGTTTCTGACTAATCTCAATTGTTGGTTGGTCCCATTTTACAACAAAAAGCTCTTTTATCTCTTTAGAAATATCTGGATGCTTTAAAGCCGAAAACAACATATTTACAAAATCGACTTCTTGTGAATCATCATTAATTTTAGAAACCACATGAATAGCAGTTTTATTGACTTCTAACCAATCTAGACCAATAAAATAGCCTGTTTCTAAATAATAAACTGGATTTTCTTCCGTACGCTTAGTAATGGTGTAACAAGGCTCATTATAAACATTTTGTTTATGAGATTTAGAAAAACAATCTTGATAAAACGATTGCGTTAAATACTTTGCGTCTTCAACTTTAACCCAATTATTATAATGCTCCCTATATGTTAACAGTTTAACACTCAAATTCTGAAATTTCTTTTAATTTATCTTTAGCAGTTTCTAATAGCAAACCATCTTTTATATACTCATTTAGTATTGGTAAAATTTCGTAATCTAGTTTTAATTGTAATTGCTCTGACTCACTTAAATCACTTTTATTATCTAACAAAAAATAACTATGTCCTAGCTTAACATCTTTAGATTCAAAATCTGATGCTAAGTAATTATTCTTTTTTTCAAATAGCTCACTGACTAATCCAAATAAAGCTTTTGCTTTATCATAAATAATCACCTGAGCATTTGGAGGAACATCAACAAAAGCAAAACGACGTTTTATAGCATAATCTATATGACCAACACTTCTATCTGCTGTGTTCATAGTCCCAATGATGTACAAATTCTCTGGAATAGTAATAGCAGAATCTCCATCTATAGCATACATGCTATTAACAGGTTCTCCTCTATATTCTATAGCGTATATAAGTTCTCCTAAAACTGATGGTAAATTTGCTCTGTTTATTTCGTCAATAATTAATACGTAATCGTTGTTTTGAAGTTTTTTAACAAACGCGTCAAAATCCTGCCATATAGCATAATGAGATGCATTATTAAAATTATCTAGCTTATGATACGCTGGATCGTTCCAATTGTCAAGGTTATATTTATTTTCAATACTTACCCAAGTTGCCATATACCAGTTACCATTATCTGCAAGTGTTTCATATCGCATTCTACCAACATCAGTTTCAGACGTTGGAACATCTTTTAATCTAATTGTTTTTTCTTTATTAAAATAATAGTGCGTTCCGTTGTGCTCTGCTTCTTCTCCTTTTTGATGTAAAAAACTTCTATACTCTAATGGAATATTATAATCTTCTAAAGCATTCTTTTTAGATGCTAATTCTGATAATTTTGCAATAACCTTATTTTCAGTTTTATAAATAATACTATCATTTTCGTTTTTTACAGAAATACCTCGTACAAAATCCTCATAACTATAAGATGGATGAAACTGCACCAAAGTAAAATTAGATTCAGTTTTTACTTTAGAAGGTTTTATTAATTTATACAAGTATTTAGCTACTGCTAATTCATAAGGTTCAAAAGCATGTACATTGCTTGGTTTTTCTCCTTCAACAAGTTCATTATACTTAGAAATAATATTTTTATATTTTGGTTTCCAAGGTTGACTTCTTTCAGATTGAAGCTCTACGTTTTCGTCATTAATACTATTAATAGTGTAATAATCTTGCTTTCCACTTGCATTAGCTATTTTTTGGCCAACCTCTAGCGCTTCTATTATAATCTCTACTGTTAAAGCATTATATTTAGAAACACTTCTTCTACCTGCCAATTGCTCTGCAATCTTTTTTGCTGTATAGGTTTTACCAGTTCCTGGAGGTCCTTGTAAAATGATTTGTTTTTTGTGTTTTAAAATTTTAATATAACTATTTAACTCGCTCATTTCTTTTTTGTTTGATAAAAAACGTTCTAAGTATTCTACTTGCTTTTTAAAAATTGGTGTGGCAATCTCTATTAAATCATTCCAATTTTTGGGAAAAGTATTATCTACAGGAATTTTCCAATTTACTTCCTTTTGAAACTGGTCACGAAACTGATTAAATGTGTTGTTCTCATCTGAAAAGTTAACATCTATATCAAACCCAAACTGAAAGTTAGATTGAAAACCATGAAACGTCATTTTTAAAAACACACTATTCCCAAACTTGGAATACTTACTTGGTAAAAAACCAGTTAATATATATTCTTTTAAAACAAACCCTTTACCTTGACCAGCCATTTTATTTGGCTTTTCGTTGTAATTATTTTTTAAAGGAATCCCTAATTCTTTAGACAAGCAATCTCCTAAATATTGTAATTTTTTACGTGTATCAAAGTACAATTTAGTACTTAGATTATCAGAATCGTAAGGTTTACCAATATCATTTTTATAGTTATGTAATTGTATTAAATCAAAATAGTCCATTTTATGGTTTAAATTAACAATTGGGTAACCAGACATTTCTTTAAATACAGCTCTATAATGTGCATTACTACTAAAATCTCCTGCTATTAGATTTACATTTGCCAATTTTGCAGCTTCTGTTATTATATATTTAAATGGATAGTTTTTTCCATTTATGGATACTGCATATTCTGTACCTTGTCTATTATCAGGCACACCATTTTTGTCAATCTCTAAAACTGCTTGATCTATTAAATCTTTAGTTAAAAAATCTAGTTTTTGATTCATTAATTATAATTGATTTATCTGTTTTCGCAAAATATTTATATCTTTCAAAGCTTTTCTACCTTGACTTGCTAAATGCTCTAATTGTAATTCTTGCAATTTATTTGGTACAAAACCCTTGACTAAAATCTCGTTATTTGTAACTTTAATCATAGTTCTTAAACCTAATACATAAGTTTCTAATTCGTTTATTCTTTCGTTAATTGTCTTTTTCATAAATATATTGTTTTAATATAAATATGTAGAAAAAAAGCAAACGACACTTTTTCTCTAATTATATTTCTCACGCTCCTCCGCAACCATACCCAAACCTGCATCTACCTCCAAACCATCAACATCTATCATCCCACTCATTAAACGTGGTAACAAAATATCGCGTGCTTCTTTTAAGTGTTGGTTTTGTTTTTGAAGATTTAAGACCATTGTAAATATCTTTGTATAATATATATCGAATCTCTCCTGCAATTCTATATTTGGTACTTTTATAGAATATGGTTCTAAAGATGTAATTGTAATTTGTGATTGTGCTGCACCACTATCTAAAGACCTTAAATTTGAATCTTTTAGATGATAATACAAATAACTTTGTTTAATATCATCATTCACTAAAACAGCAATAGATAGATTTGTTAACCAACATTTGGCTGGAGCAATTTTTACATCTCCAGTTCCTCCAACACCTCTTGCTACAATTATTAAAGTTGGATTTTCAAATAAATAACCATTGCAATATCCTGTTACTCGATAACCACTATAAACAGGAAAACCAGTTTCTGTAAGCATTCCTTTTTTAGGCATTTTACCGTATTTGAAGTCTGCAAATTTATCAAGTCTTGCAATCTCCCAACCAAAAGGCAAACCACTTACCTCATCAATCTCCACATCTTCATAACCAGGAAACTTAAAACGTACAAACCATTCTTCATAGGTTTGTTGTGCTTGTTCTTCTAATAATTTAATGCGTTTTAGGTTGTTTTCTATTAAATCATCATATGCTGATAAAATGGATGCTATTTTGCGTTGGGTTTTTAGTGGTGGAATAGTGACTTTAGCTTCAGAAATATCTTTTGCACTTACTGCTGGATAATTTGCTCCTTTTTCAACAGATACTAAATACGACGTAAAAGAATTTTCTGAAATGATATAATACAAATATCTTGAATCTATTTTATCCCTAATTGGTGTTAAAACAGCAAAACCAGTTGATACGACAGTGTTTTCTGGAAAATCACTCAAATAACTATAAGTTTTATTTCCAGGTCTCACTGTTGCAATTATTGAATCTCCTTTAATTGGGATTCTCTTTGCTCGAGAAGGTGCTTCTTTAATAGAAACTACATTATCAAGTTGAGCATCTCCAGAACCAACTGAAGAAATATCTAAATACGTAATATCATTAAATTTAAAATCTTTGTTAATATTCTTATCATTGATTTTACAAACTTCACCTAACTTTATTTGTTTCCAATCTTGACTCATAACTTCACCGATTGTATTTGCTCCATTAAACTATTGGCTTCGGTATTGAGTTGTGCTAATTCGGTATGTATTTCTGTTAGTCGTGTTTTGTAGTCAAAATCCATATCAATATCAATCTTTACACCAACGTAGCGTCCTGGTGTTAGGCTGTAGTCTTGTTCCTTAATTTCTTCTATAGAAGCTATTTTGCATAAGCCTTCTACGTCTTGGTATTTGTTTTCTGGGAAGTGGGTTTTTAGCCAGTCGTTCCCATCATGAGATTGCTTTACTTCGACTGCGCTCAGTACAGGCTCTTCGCCTCGCAATGACGGTTTTAATGATGGTTCGTTGTTTCTAAATGAATTTAGAATTGCAGTTAACCCTTCTAAATGTTCGTCGCTAAAATCGTTAATAGTTGTGCTTACTTTGTTAAAGGTGTTACGTGCATCTATCATGAGCACTTTGTCTTTGTTGGCTTTGGTTTTTCCTTTGTTAAAAAACCAAACGTGACAAGGTAAACTACGTGTGTAGAAAAAGTTATTGCTTATGGCTACAATACATTCTACATCGCCTGTTTCTATTAATTTTTGGCGTATTAGTTTTTCGGCATTACCTGCATCGGTTGCAGAACTTGCCATAACAAAACCTGCGCGACCTGTTGCATTTAAATACGAATGGAAATATTGCATCCACAAATAGTTACCATTGCTTATGGTTCCTTTTCCTGTTAATGGGGCACCAAATGGTAAACGGTCATCATCCGCTAAAAATTTATTCTTCGCATCAATTTTATCGACATTAAATGGTGGATTCGCCATTACAAAATCGCACTTTCCAGTTAATTTTGGAGTATGTGGATTAGTGTAAAAACTATTGGCTTCTATAATTTTACCTTCTATACCATGTATGGCAAGGTTCATTTTAGCTAAACGTGTGTTGTTACTTTTTAGCTCTGTACCATAAACGGTTATGGCTTCGTTTACGCTTTTGTTTTCTTTGTCTTTTATAAAGTGTGCTGTTTGTACAAACATACCACCAGAACCACAAGCAGGATCGTGTACAATTCCGTGATTAGGCTGTATAAAATTTACAATAAGGTTTACTAAAGATGGTGGTGTAAAAAACTCTCCACCTTCCTGTGCGCCTGCACCTTGCATAGAGAATTTCATTAAGAAAAACTCGTAAATACGTCCAAACACATCGCCTTTTGCGTTTTTTACAGCATCTTTGTTAAAAACACGTACGAGATTGCGTAATAGCTTTTCATCAAATTCTTGATAGCTTTTTGGTAGAATACCTTCTAAATCTGGATATTCTGCTTCAATAAGCTTCATGGCATTGTTAATGGCTTCGGCTATATTTTCGCCTTCTGGTAAGTCTGCTAAATAATCGTACTTTGCTTTTTCTGAAATAAACATGGCGCCTGCTCCTGCATAATCTCCTTTATTGGCTTCGCGTTTTTTTCCTGTTCTTGGGTTAATAGGCAGTTTACTTTCTACTTCTATTTTAGCATCTTCGAAACGGTTTTGTGCAAAGCGTAGTAATACTAAACCTAATAATGGGTCTTTGTATTCGGCTGCTGTTAGTTTAGAATTTGCTCTAAGGTCGTCTGCTGCGTCCCAAAGTTCTGATTCTAATTGTTTTATATCTTGGTGGTTCATTTATGGCTTTTTAAACAAATAAAGCGACTCGATAGAGGCGCTATTTACTAATAAATATTTTGACTTTCAATATACAAAAAGCCTATTACTGTCAAAGTTAATCTAAGTAAGTTTTAGCCTTTAATCGAAAATTTTATCATACCATGAGCCTACGTTTTCACAAATTTCATCATGGTACTTATAAATGGTTAGAGCAAGACTAAAATCTGCCCGTTTAGTTTTATATGAATTGACTGTAAAATATCCATAGAAATTGCCTTCTTTGTCTACTACCACTGGTGGATTTGAGCTGTATTTATTCCAAGGTGATAAAGAATTATATTCACTTCCATAAGTTCCAAATTTATTCCAAATTGATTTTGAATTATAACTACTTCCATAGGTTCCGTATTCATTCCAGATAGAGCTACTGTTGTAATTATTACAATTCAAACAGCCTAAGTAAACATCATGATTACTTCCACCATACAAATGCAATGTTTGCCCAAAACTTAATTGAGATAAAACAAATAGAACACAAAAGAGATAGAACAATCGCATCATAAACATTTTTGTTTTTTAATTATTTTTATTTGAAAGATCATCAAATTTAGCTTTCATCGTTGGGTTCCCATGAGTTAACTTTTTAATTGTTAAATCATCTGCTTTGTTATTAGCAAGACGCAAATTATTTTCTGAAGATAGCAAAGCCTCTTTTGTTTTTTGTAAATGACTAATGGTTTTATCAATTTCATCTATAGCTGTTTTAAACTTCCTACTAGCTAAATCGTAATTTCGAGCAAAACCTTCTTTGAATACGCTTATTTTTTCTTCAAAATTGGTAATATCTACATTTTGGTTTCTAATTAAATTTAGTTCTGCTTTGTATTGCATTGAATTCATTGCTGCATTTCGAAGAAGCGTAATTATAGGAATGAAAAATTGAGGTCGTACTACATACATCTTATTAAATTTATGTGACACATCCACTATACCCGTGTTATAGAATTCATTTTCTGATTCAAGTAAAGATACAAAAACTGCATATTCACATTTCTTTTCCGTACGATCTTTATCTAGTTTGGTAAAAAAATCTTCATTCTTCTTTTTTGTAGCTGTCTCGTCGTTCTCATTCTTCATTTCAAACATAATTGAAATAATTTCATTACCAAATTCATCTGTTTCTTTATAAATAAAATCACCTTTATTACCACCTCTTGAGTCGTTATCTTTTTCAAAATAGGCATTTTGAAAACCAGTTGCGCGAAGTTTGTTAAATTCGGCCTCACAATGCTGTTCCAATGTTTCGCCTAGCATTTTAGTGGAGAGTTTTTGCTTCATATCTTTGTAAAAAGCAATTTCTTCATCTTTTATTCTGATGAAATCATCTTTAGTTTTAAGGTCATTACTAAATTTTTCATTTAAAGATTTTTCAAGTAATTGTTTTTCAGTTTCTTTAATTTTTAAATCATTAGCAAGATTATCACGTTCCTTTTCGATATCCTTAATCGCTTCAGAAACCTTTAGTTTTTTCTCTATTTCTGCATTCTGAATTTTTGAATTCAATTCTGAAATTTCCGATTCTTTCTTAGCCAGCTTTTCGGCAAATTCGCTATCACTTTTAGCTTTTAATTCGGTTAATTCTTTATCTTTTTTCGAGAGTTGTTCTTGTAATGTATTTCTCAAATTAGCTTCTGCAAGCTTAACAGCATTTTCTTTATCTTTCTCAGCGAGTACTAGTCGCTTTTCTAATTCTTCTTCGAATTGATGATCACGCACCTGTTTCAATATATCTGCAAAACCAGCTTCATCAACTTTAAACGCTTTATCACAATTTGGACATATAATCTCGTTCATATTCTTTTTTTAATTAAAAGTTATTGATTTGGCTTTCGCCTTAAAAATAGTATTTAATATAAAATTACTAAAGTAATTTCTTACATTACTTTTGCAGCTAAGTATTTTTGTACTACGTAAACATCTATACTTTTATTAAATTTCTTACTTACCGATGGTATGTTTTCGCTAGAGATCCAAATTTTTAATTCGGCATCCAAGTCAAACGTTCCAGAGGTTTCTAGCGAGAATCTTGAAATGCTTTTGTATGGCATAGATTTGTATTCTATTTTACTACCAGTTAGTCCTTGCACATCAATTAATATTAGACGTTTGTTAGTAAACATAAATACGTCTCTAAACAATATAAAACCTAATTCTATTTGTTCGTTATCTATTAATAAACGTCCGTATTTCTCACTTAATTTCTCGGCAGATACTTCGCTTGCGTTTCCTAATAGTTTGTTAAGTAATCCCATGGTTTTTTATTTTTTTGATTTGTTTAATATAATTATAGATTAAAGTTCCTTGTCGAAGTGTTTAACAACTAGGCAATTATCATCTTTTACTGCAACTTTATACACAATTGAATGCTCGTAGTCTTTCCAAGTCATATTGTCGACTTTTACAAAATTTTTACTATTGAAGTATCTTACCCAATTATTAGTTTCCGAACTAGGCTCAATAAATAATACACGATAGCATAATTGTTCTTCATTTTCTTCTTTTTTAGTAAGATAGCAAGCTACTATTTGATTGTAATTTTCAAACTCAACCACATAGGAAATATACTCTGTACCATCGTCTGCAACTTCGATGGTATAATTTTCATGCTCTTGAAGTATTATAGACTTTGTTGCTCCTATTTGTGAGCTAACGTTTGTTGTTGTGAGGATTAATAAAATTAGGAAAAAAACGTTTTTCATAACAAATAAAGATTTTGTTTATTTAGTGTTAATAGATATAAAAAAGTTAGGTAATTTTAATCTTTATCAAAAAAGAAGTCATGAATATTAATAATGTCACCTCTTCCTATTTGCACGAGGTCTTTAGTTTCTTTTAGAAAAATACCTAAAGACCTTTCATTATATAATAATTTCATTTCTGATGAGTAATCTGTGACCACATACATGTCACCTTCTAACTTAAAAAAAGGGATGACTAATTTGCTTTTTACTTTCACACCTCTATTGACCACTTTACCTTCCTTTAAAGTAGACACTATTGTACTGTTATTACTTTCACTAGAGGCAACTTTTACATAAGCGACCATCATGTTCATCCATTCGGCATCATCAATGAGATACCATCTTACTTTTTCGAAATCAATGCCATATTCGCTAATCCAACCTCGACTTGTAAAACCGAATAGCACTTGCTTTTTACCATTTAATTCAGGTTTATCGCCTGGAGTAAATTCTTGTAGTTTAAATGAGATTACAGAGGTTGTAGACATATCTTTTACCTTTTTGCCATCAAAGTCTAATGTTTTAAGAGAGAAACTAGTTAGCTCTGGCTGGTTGGTTAATACCCATTGTGTAGCGGTTAGCTCTGCTTGTTCTTTCATTTGGTCAACAGCAGCGATACCTACTCCTATTGCTAATAGACCACTTACAGCAGCTACTGCTCCCTCGTTTTGCGCTGTAACATTATTAGGAGTTAGATAAAAGACGATTAGAATTGTTAGAATAGTTTTTTTCATTAGTTAAAGTTTTTATTAAGTTAAAATAAGTTGCTAACCTAACTTTAATTAAAAACAATACACTACGGAAAACCGTAAACAATAAATAATATTAGAGTATTTAATGTTGATAGCACCTTCCATTTACGCTTTTAGTTTTTCGTTTACAACGCTTGCCTGCTTTAGTTTTACCTGTACATTGACTTGCTGTAGCTGTTCTTGAAGTTGAACTATTACTACTAGAGGTTGCTTTTAAACTAGAAGACAGATTGCTTTTTGTAGGTTTACATACAGAACACGCCACGAAACCTAATGCTAAAGCTTTTTTTAATGTGTATTCCTTTTTAGAATACTTTAAATACCTACAGCTAGATTTATGATATTTCTCTCCTGTTTTAGTTGTGTATACGTTTTGTGCAATAACACTGTTAAAAAAAGCAAACGATAGTATGAATAAGACTATTTTTAATGTTTTCATTTCGATTTAGGTTTTACAAATGATGAAATTATTAAGCCAATAGCGACTATAACATCTACTATGTTCCAAAGCTCTCGACCTAAAGCTATTTTAAAAAGTGGCTGAAACAGTATTGCCAAAGCGATATAAACAAAGGCTTGTATTTTGTTTTCTTTTTTATAAGCATCAAATGCTAAATAGCCAAAACCTACTAATGCAAGAAAACGTACTAATTCATAGAAACCGTACGGCATATTTAATAAACATAAAAGCAATAGTATGGTTAATATAACTTTAATTAGCTTTTCAATCATTTTTTTGCTTTTTCAATTTGTAAAGTCTCTTTTTATTGGCTCTCCATTCCCAAGGTGACATCACATTTTTATCTGCCCATAAACCAACATTATCTTTTCTTGCTTTATCTTCTAAGCTTTGTAAAATAGTGTCTTTTGAATACTTTACGTAATGCCAGGCAAATCCGTTTTTAACTAATTCATGGTTTAGATTAATCGAGTCTCCGTAAAATACATTAGCAATTAGTCTTCTGTATCTGTCTTTTTTTAAAACTTGAACAGTTACTTCTTTACTAAAAATAGCTTCTGAAACAAACTGCTTTGCTTTTGTTGAAAACGGTTGCTTTTTCTCTGGGCAATCAATGTTAGCAAGCCTTACTTTTACGGTTGTTGAATCTTTTGTTAGTAGTTTAAAAGTATCGCCATCCATAATGCCAACTACTTTTCCTTTAATTATAGTTGGTTTAATTTCACTAACTATATTAAAAGAAAATATTAATATTACAAGTGATACTGAATATAACCAAAGCTTAGACATAAGTTGTTTTAATTAATTATTTAAAATAAAATCTTTAATGATTTTATCCATATTTGAAGGTAAACTGGCTGTTTTAATAATATAACGCTCTACTTTCATCTCGTCAAACCAATCACTCCAATATTTTACTATAACTTCTTCTTCATAAGGATTTTTTTTATCTAGATTAATCCCCAAAACTAAAATTTCAAGTTTCGATAAATCTTTATTTGCTGGTATAAACCCAAATTGCTTTTGAATTAACTTATTATTCCAATCTTTGACGTTTAAGTCAAGGCTTCTTATTACTTGAGGTGTTAGATAAGTTGTTAAGTTGTCTTCTTTCATTTTGGAATCCTTATGATAAATGTAACCATCTGTTAAAACGATTAAAATATTTCTATAATCTTTATCAATACAGTAGTCGTTGACTTTCGTTTTAAAAAATCGCCATGTGTCTGAACCTACGTATTTATTGTCCGAAATTGCTGAATCATAAATCTCTATTGGTTGTGTAGCATAACGTTTTTTTAACTCATCTAAAAGTTCTAATGTAACATTATCTCTATTTAAATTATACCTTAAATCCTTAGATATTTTATTTATATTTTGGTTTTTTGGTTCAGGATCAAAATACAATTGAATTTTATCATTCATATATCTTACTTTTTTTCTTCTTAGATGCATATCAAAAGCTTCCGAAACAGATTTAATATATGCAACATCTCTTAAATAAAATTCCATAGATTCATTTGGATACTTTTTTGGATTTATCCTATCTGATAGGTCTAATAAGAAACTAATATTTAAATTTTCTCCATTTTTGCTTTTTACTTCTTTTTTAGCTTCTTTTACTACCTTAGTTTCATTTTTTTCTGAATCATCAACGCATGATAAAAACGTAAAAAGTATTAAAAGTATTGAAATTTTATGTAAAGTATTTTTCATGATATTAATTTTTAGTAAATACTAAATGCTGAAAATCTAGACCTTCCAAATTCAATTCTTTTAAATGATTTTGAGAGACATCTTCACAACTATTTCTTAATTCATCCTTTGTTTTGGTGGGCAATGCTAAAACTTCATTTATAGATTGATACCATCCTTCCTTATATTGATAGTGATAATGAAGATATTCTTTTACGGGAAAAATAAATCCATCAATTTTTGATTGAAGTTCAGATATTTTGCCACTTATTGAAGCTATTTCATTTTTGAGATCAGCCATTTTTATAAGCAAATTCTTTTTTTTGTTTTCTGTGTTTTTAATTTCTTCTTTTTTTCCTCTTATAAAAGCTTTTATTTTATCTACATTTTCATGTTCTTTCATGACAAAGTCAAAAACCAATCCCCAAATTAAATAGACGACAAAACCAGCAAAAATTATTCCCCAAAAATTAACACTTTTAAATGCTATAGAAGGAGAGAAGCTCTCTCCTAAAACTCTATCAAAATCAAATATCTTTTTTTCTATTAAGTATGCTAAAATCACATCAAAAATAAAAGTCAGGACAAAAAGAGCGGAGAGTTTTATGAATGAAATAAACTTTTTGTTTTTTTGAAACATATGTATTAAATAACCTAAACCTAAAAATACAAAAGGAATTGTACCTATGAAAACAGCTTCAAGCCAACCATCTGACATTGCCTTATTTAGGGCGTTAGCATCAAAAATGGCAGCAGTTAGACTACCTGTTTCAAAATCTTTAAAAAAAGCGGAATATGAAGCAGAAATATAAAATACAAATAGATAAATAGTAATAGGTAACAACAATAATAACCCTATATAAAATTGTGCTTTAGGTCTTTTGTCCGCATCAATTCCATAAGTTTCTGGATTTTGATTGACATCTATCATTTCAAATTTACAATCATCAATGTTTTTTATTAGATCTTTTTTTTGTTCTTCATGGATTAATAATCCTGTTTCTCGTTTCTTTAGTTCTGTTCTTTCCTTTTCTTGTTGTTCCTTATATGGCTGTTTCAGCCTGTCTTGTTCGTTTAACTGTTTCCTACATAAATCTTCAAAACTGTTGTACAAGTTTTTAAGTCCAACACCAAAAGTAACTGAATTACCTGATGCTTTTGTTGATGCTCCATAACCACTTTGATAATAAGTGATTCTTACTTGCTCTCTAGCCTCTTCTGTATTATCAAATAGAGGTTTAGTAGCCTCATTGCTTTTAAGCTTAAATAATTTTTTTATAGCTCCCATATCTTACGAATTTATGTCTCTAATAATATCTTCTTTGTTCACTCCCTTTTTAGCAGATTCTAATAAATAATCTGTTAATTCAATAATATTTTCATCCAAGAATTCGAATTTTTTACAGTACTTTTTTAAAGTATTATATTCATCGTCCGTCACTTTTCCGTCTGCCCATATCATTACAGCTAAATCATAGAGATATTCTACTCTTAGCTCCAAAGATTCTGGTATAGATGAATCGTGAGAAGGATTCAGCAAAATTTCATTAAGCTGTTCTTTTGTTAAGCCTCTTTCTTCTGCAAAACTGTACAGCATTTGCATTTCAAGAATGTCAAAATTGTCGTCTGAGAAGGCAATTTGATAGAGTCTTAAAAAGTGACTTTTTAATTCTGTTGATATCATAATTGTTATTTGGTTTAGCTAATTTGCGTTAAGTAATTTTTTATAATCTATTTTTTTACGATAATTTCATTATTAATTTTTCAAACATAAATGATAAATGCAAAAAACCCTTACGGAAAACCGTAAGGGTTTTTTGCATTAATGAGGATGATGACTATTCTTATCTAAATCTAATTTTTACAACCATTCTTATTACAAGTAATGCGTTCATTACTATTAACCCAGTGTAATGATTGATCTTTAGTATTAGTACCGCATCCTGTACTTCCTCCTTTATGTCCACTATGAACAACTCCTGTTGGTGTGTGTTTTACTGCCATGATTTTTTATTTTAAAATTATTACTTCAAATTTAGAAGATTTAAAAAATAAAACCTTACGGAAAACCGTATGTAAATAAAAGTGAAACTAATTATTATCACGCAAAGACTAAATCAGTCCCAAATCTTTTCCAATAGCAACTAAGTGTATTGCATTGTTGGCACTAAATTGAATTTTTAATTTGTTTATTTTCTTTTCCACAGAACTTAAACTGTAAGGAGATATATTATTTTCTTGGAGGTATTTAGATATTTCATCCTGAGACAATCCTAAAGATAATTGGCGAAGTAATTCTATATCAAAATCGTCAATTTCCAGATTAGTTTTAGGACTTAAAGCAGAAACAACCTGTGGCGAGAGATAAGTTTCATTTATATAAACAGCATTAATTGCCATGTTAAGTTCCGTAAGTCCTCTCCTGCCCTTACAGACATATGCATCACTATCATGCTTGTTAATAAGTGTCCTTACTTTTTGTAATCGGTCTTCGATAGAATAGACTATGATTTTTAACTCTGGATGCTCTTTTTTCAATATTTTGACTAACTCCTCTCCTGAAGCATATTTCTGACTTCGATGATCTTTTTTATAAGATAAATCTGTAATAAGTAACTGTATAGGATTATTATCTAATGCAGCTTTCTTAACTTTTAAATAAGCATCATCACAATATTGTACTTCCTGAACGTCTTCAATACCAAGAGTATGCAAAACTGTTAAAACACCTTGATTAATACTCAATAAGTCATCTGCTACTAAAACTTTCTTAAACATATTTTAAACCTTAATAATCGCTTTAAATCCTTTATTAATTTCAGATTCAAAAATAACGGTTCCTTTTATTCCAGAAATACGGTTTTCCACATTCTGTAATCCATTAGCTTTTTTTAAAGTAGTACCAACTCCATTATCTTGATACATTATCTTTAGACAACCTCTTAATTCTTCAAAATTAATCACAACGTATGTTGCTTTACTATGTTTTCTCATATTTATCATTAACTCTTGTAAAACTCTATAAATAACCATCTTTTTTAATTTTGAAAACGATTCCCAATCTATCTTATACAGATTTTTGGTTATGATATTAGTTCTTTCATTTTTATAGCTTTGAAATAAATCGGTTAGAACTTGATCAAAATTTTCTGTGACCAAAATGGCACTAATCTCTTTAGAAATATCTCTTGTTTTTATATAGACAGATTCTAAATCGTCTAATACAATATCATTGATGTTATGTTCGTTTTGAAGTTTTGTCATTACATGATAGATATCATTAGCTACTTCATCGTGTACTTTTTTAGAAATACGAGCTTCGGTATTAAAAACATTTTGCAAATTGGCTTTTTTGTGTTTTGCCCTCAATAAAAGCAAAAGAAATATTGAACTCAAAAAAATTAATACACCAATTGACTTATAGAATAACTTGAGACGTTTTTCTTTTTCTTTTTCAAGTTCATTTTCTTTGGCAATTAGCTCTTGCTTTGTGTAATCGTATTTAACTGATGCATATTTATTAGTAGTCGAGAGTTTAGCTTCTGAAATACTGTCTTTTAAATATATATATTCTGCAACTTTAGAATCGCTTGATAATTTACCTAATAATGCTAAAGCTTCTAGTCTATAAATTGAGCTATTCAGTTTTTCTGCAATTAGGTAGGCTTCTTGTGAATGAAATTCTGCTTTTACAGTATTATTGTTGTCTAAGAAATATTCAGCCATATGCATATGACTTGTGTATATTCCAAAAGAGTCATTATCCTCCTTTCTAAGCAGAAGCGCTTTTTCTAAATTTTTTATACCTATGGGTTTATTTAATTTTGACTGCACGAATCCCAAATTATCTAATGCTTGATTTTGCTGTTTTAAGGTTTGATTTTTAAGAGTGCTTTCATAAACAAAATTTAGAATACTTTCCGCTTCTTCCAAATTTCCTTGTTCTCTGTAAACATTCGCTTTATTATTTGAGATATTAATTTTATATATAGCATTATTGGTTTTTGAAAGGGCAACATTATATAATTCTAAAGATCGCTTATAGTTTTTTAGATCTTTATAAATAATACCTAATTGATTATATATACCTACTTTTGCTCTAACTACTTTTGGTGTTTCATTTATGAGCTCTAATAATTTTAAACATTCTACTGAAGATTTTTCACTTTCAAATGGTAATCCAATAACATTTTGTATGCTAGCTATATACTGTAAAGCTTTTACCGCTGCTAAAGTATCTCCAGACTTAATACTAATTTTTTTAAATTCGTCATAATAATTGAATGCATTCACTAAACTAGTGTTTAGCCTACTATAGTCAGCTAGTTTTTCATAAGCCAATTTTTGCATTTTTAAATCATTTGCTAATATGCTTTTATCCAATAGGATTTCGGCGTAAACTAGAGCACTATCAAATTGTTTTTGACGATTAAATAAAAAGCTTTTCGTATTTAGGGCTTTCAGATACAATTTATTGGTTTTATCTTTTTCTAACAACTTTAACACCTTAGAAACATTATTTTGTCTGTATTCAACAGACTCAGACATATCTTTAGCTTGTTCATAGTAAAGCTCAATACTATCTTGTTTTTGGCAGAACATATAATTTACTGTCAAAAAAAACAAAACAAAAAAGAGGAATGGGTTTTTTAAACTTTTCATTCCTCTAATTTATCAACTAAAAATTTAATTTTTTAGTTATGAAAGCAATAATTTTTAATTATCACCATCATCTTCTGGTTCTTCTGGTAAGATTTCCGCATCTTCACCACCTGTCGCTTGTTCGGCATTCACGGGGTCATGAATACTAGTTGGTGTACAAGAAAAAAATGCTCCATTGAGGAAAACCGTAAATACTATTATGAATAATTTCTTCATTTTATTAAAATTTAAAATTTGACAATAGTGTTGCTGTCCGATAGTTTTATCAGATTTTATTTTGTATAGCAACACGCTAAAAATTTGAAGAGAATTCTCTTCTTCTTTTGGAAAGTGTGGAGTATATTACCTAAGAAAGATTGTTACTTTCCAAATGGCAATTTTAACTTAGAATAATACTCCACTTTCGAATTAAAGAATCTCGCAAGCCTTATTACGAAAAGGCATTCTTTAATTCTGAGTCAAATAAAAGGATTATGTCAAAAAATGAATGGAATGATTATGGAAAGTCTATGGAAAAGAATTTCCATAATAGAATATAAATATTTGCAGAAAATAAAAGAGGAAGTTTAATGCACAGAAAATTACTTACGGAAGCTTTTGAAAAAGCAAAAAAAGAGCGTGGTTTTACTCAAAAGATTCACGTTACAAGATTTTTATCAGATTATATTATTGAGGACACAAAAAAACCTTACGGTGAAAGAATTTTGCGTAATCATTACAAAAATGCAATCGAAAACAGAGAGGAAGATGTAGAATTAAAATCTTTTGCTGCGAAAAGTTTAGCAAAATATGTGGGTTATAATAGCTACGAAGATTACACAACAAAAACTAAAGGAGTTTTGCCTACGATTCATAATATATCCTTTATAAAAAAACATAAATTAAAATTTATTTTTCTATCACCAATAATTATAATTATAATATTGTTAAGCACAATGACTGTTAATAATCAAAGATGGATGATTTGGCAGAACGATCATTATGTAGAAGTTAAATTTGATCCAAGTTTATATAGTGTTAGTGATTTAAAACTATACAAAGAAGAGCGTATTAATACATTTAAGAAAATTAAACCCGACTGTGATATAATTTTTTTTAAAGGTGATGGAAGCGTGAATATTTGGTATGGTAAAAACACTAAAAAAGAGTTAGAACTTTTTACTAGTTTAGGTTTGCATCCAGAAACTGGAAGAACATTAAAGCCTATTACAGAATATATGATTACTAAATATATTTGTAGTGACTTTAATAAACAATAACTTTTTATATATCTGTAAATAATCCCTAAATTGTAATTGAAATTATTATTTAACCATTAGGTTAAACTGAATACGATTTGCATACGATTTAGAAAACACATAACTCGGGAAACCTTATAAACAGGCGTTATTGAATTTCAAAATTCGATTCATAACCCGGAGGTCACGAGTTCAATTCTCGTTCTCGCTACAACATTAAATTATTTCAAAATCAACGGCTTAGTTCACTCTAAACCGTTTTTTTTATGCAAACTATTTATGAATTGGTTACCTTAGATGTTCATATTGAACACGATTTGATACACAAAACCCTTTTTTTCTTTCCTAAAAATTACTAATTGAGATATCTGTTTATCTGAAGCACAAAAAAATAGAAGGGCTCTGTTAAAATTTGTGTCGATTTAAAAAACAAATTAATTTCGTTACAGCCACTAATAAATGCATAAAAGTTAATCCAATTAAAAAAATATTTGGATTTTAGAGTACAAGATTTCAATTCAGAAATTTAAAAAACTTATTCCATGGCAAAAGAGAAAACGACCACCAATCAAAAATCCAAAGATTTAAAACAGTTCGAAAAAGATTCTAAGAATAAAGTAATGACTACCAACCAAGGCTTGAAGGTCAATGACACAAACAATTCACTAAAGGCTGGCGAAAGAGGTTCTACACTACTTGAAGACTTTTTATTACGCGAAAAGATTACACATTTTGACCATGAACGTATCCCAGAACGCATTGTTCATGCCAGAGGAAGTGCTGCCCATGGTGAATTTGAATTGTACGAGAGTATTGAAAAATACAGTAAGGCTGGTATATTTACAGACACCAAACGAAAAACACCTGTGTTTGTTAGGTTCTCTACAGTTGCGGGTTCAAAAGGTTCACCAGATTTAGCGCGAGATGTTCGTGGATTTGCCGTTAAATTTTATACACAGGAAGGAACTTGGGATTTAGTCGGAAATAATATGCCGATTTTCTTTATCCAAGATGCCATGAAATTTCCAGATTTAATTCATGCCGTTAAACCAGAGCCAAATAATGAAATTCCTCAAGCAGCCTCCGCACACGATACCTTTTATGATTTCATTTCCCACACTACTGAAACTATGCATAACCACATTTGGGCGATGAGTGATAGAGCAATCCCTCGAAGTCTAAGAATGATGGAAGGTTTTGGTATCCACACGTTTAGGTTAATAAACAAAAAAGGGGAATCGCATTTTGTAAAATTCCATTGGAAACCAAAATTAGGTGTGCACTCTGTTACTTGGGACGAAGCTGTTAAAATTAATGGTGCAGATTCCGATTTTCATAGACGTGATTTATGGGATGCTATTGAAGCAGGACACTACCCAGAATGGGAATTAGGAATCCAAGTAGTAGCTCAGGAAGACGAACATAAGTTTGAATTTGACCTTTTAGATCCAACGAAATTAATTCCTGAAGAAATGGTTCCCGTTGAGATTATTGGTAAAATGACTTTGAACAGAAATCCTGAAAACTTTTTCGCAGAAACTGAACAAGTTGCATTTTTACCAGGACATATTGTTCCTGGAATCGATTTTACAAACGATCCGCTACTTCAAGGACGGTTATTTTCGTATAGAGATACACAGTTGTCGCGTTTAGGCAGTCCTAATTTTCATCAAATTCCAATTAACCGACCTATTGGTGAGGTACATAACAATCAGCGCGATGGACACATGCAAATGGATATTCCTAAAGGACAAACGGCTTACTTTCCAAACACGTTAGGTGGTGGATGTCCGCATTTGGCAAAAATGGCTGAAGGTGGTTTTACCTCTTATGAGGAACGTATTGACGCCAAGAAAATTAGGACTCGTAGTGAAAGTTTTAACGACCATTTTTCACAACCAGCACTCTTTTATAGAAGTTTAGCGAAATGGGAACAGCAACATGTTGCCGACGCCTATACTTTTGAACTTGGCAAATGTACCCAAAAACCCATTAAAGAACGTATGCTTTGGTTAATTGCCCAAATTGATAAAGATTTAGCAAAAAAGGTAGCTGAAGGTTTAGGCTTAGATATTCCAAAAAAGATCGATCAACCTATTAACCAGGCGATTGGTGCTGATGCTGACGTTAAAAAAAACCAACCGCCAAAAAAGAAGAATTACTTGGATGCTGATCCAGCATTGAGTCAGGCCAATACAAAATTCGATAGTATTGCTACACGACAAATTGCGGTATTGGCTGCTGATGGTTTTTCAATGAGCGATTATAAAAAAATGAAAAAAGCATTAGAAGGTGAGGGCGCCATAACAAAGTTAATTGCACCACATGGTGGGACAATTAAATGCGATGAAAACATGGAGCATGAAGTTGATGCTTCAATAATGACCACTGAAAGTGTTTTATTTGATGCTATATTTATTCCTGGTGGTAAAAAATCAGTGGATAAACTTAAAAAAGAATCTAAATATATTAAGTTTATTAATGAAGCTTTTAAACATTGTAAAGCCATTGCTGCAAATGGAGAGGCAGAGTCATTAATTGATGATACTTTTGTATCCTATTACAAAGATGATAAGGCCATATTAATTAACGACAAGCCTAAGGCTTTTATAGATGCTATTTCACAACACAGAAATTGGGATAGAATGGAAGTAGCTTCTAAAGTTCCAGCTTAAAATCGGTAACCATATAAAAGCACCATGAATTCATTTTTCATTGTATTGTTAATTGTAGGAATTACGTCGTTGATGGCAAGTTTTATGCCTATAATTCTAAAAAAATATAAAATTAGCTTTACAATACCTTTATTAATTCTTGGTGCTTTACTTTATTATCTCAAGGCACCATTGCCATGGCCAGATCCGGTATGGCAAATTGATTTAACCTTGCGGTTTTCGGAATTCTTAGTAATTATTAGCCTTATGGTCGCTGGATTAAAAATTGGGCTTAATTATTCATGGAAAGAGTGGCGAAATCCATTCAGGTTAATCGGTATTACAATGCCGCTTTTTATGGCATTTGTTTTCCTAACGTCTTATTATGTATTTGATTTTGATGGGCCAATTTCATTATTACTTGCAGCAGTCCTTGCGCCTACAGATCCAGCACTTGCTTCCGAAATAAAATTAAATAAAAAACAATCATTAGCCTCAAAAAACACTGGAGTTCAATACAATTTAACTGCTGAAGCAGGTATTAATGACGGTTTGGCTTTTCCGTTTGTGTTTTTAGCCATATTGTGGTCTAAAAATGACTCGTTAGGGTTGGATGAATGGCAAGAATGGATTAGCTATTATCTAATTTATAAGGTATTTGTCGGAATTTTAATTGGTTCAGCAATTGGTTTTTCATATAGTTACTTAACCATGAAATTATCAAAGAAAAACGAGCTTAAAATTCATCAAGCTTTTGTGGCAATTTCCTTAACACTAATTTCTTATGGATTAGCAGAGGTTATTAGTTCTTATGGATTTTTGAGTGTTTTTTTTACAGGTTTATTTGCGCATTATCACAAGCATATCAATGATAAAACAACTGAAAGTGATCCAAGCTTGAGCTTTATTTCCAACGTTGAAAAATTTCTTATCATCTTTTGGATGATTTTCTTTGGAGGCTCGATTATGGGAGGTATTTTAAATTTTATTACTATACCAACCTTGGTATTTGCCATCGTGTTAGTCGTCGCAATAAGACCTCTTTTAGGTTTTATAAGTCTCAAAAAATCGGGATTAAGTAAGGGCAAAAAATGGGCCATTTCATTTTTGGGCATCCGTGGAATAGGTTCTGTATTCTATTTAACTTATGCAATCAAACATGGAAATTTTAATGATATCAACTCTTTATTCTCAATAGTGGCATTGGTTATTCTTATTTCGGTTTTAATTCATGGATTTTCTGCAAAGCGCATAATGACTAAAATAAATGAGTGAATATTTAGATTCAAAAAGTTAAATTATTATAAACTAAAACAGCATAATTATGAGATCAGTATGGAATGGTTCAATAAGTTTTGGGTTGGTATCAATCCCAATAAAAATGTACTCAGCTTCAGAAGACAGGGCGCTGGACTTAGACATGTTAGATAAAAGTGATCACGCACGCATAAGATACAAACGCGTTAATGAAGATACAGGTAAAGAGGTTGAGTGGAAAAATATCGTTAAAGGTTATAAAAAGGATGATGCCTATATAATTCTGGAAAAGGAAGATTTTGAAAACGCCAACGTTAAAAAAAGTAAAACTATAGACATTGAAGCGTTTGTGGAGGAGACTGATGTGGCAGATATGCTATTTAAAAAGCCTTATTATTTAGAGCCTCAAAAAGAAGGCGGAAAAGCCTATAATCTACTTCGAGATGCTTTAAAAAAAACAGGGAAGTTAGGTGTGGCAACCTTTGTGATGCGCCAAAAGGAAAATTTATCGCTAATTGGTGTTTACAAAGATGTTATTGTTTTACACGTTATCAGGTTTGAAGATGAAATTAGAAACCCAAAGGATGTAAAGATTCCTAAGACAAAAACCTCACCTAAAGAAATAAAAATGGCAGAAAGCTTGATAGAAAATTACACAGAAAAATTCGATTTTAAAAAGTACAAGGATATTTACAACTCACAACTTTTAAAGATTATTGAATCTAAAGCTTCAGGAAAAACTGTCAAGGTTGAAAAAGTTGAAAGTGAACCAACAGCTGCCAAGGATTTAATGGCAAAATTAAAGGCGAGTTTAGAGCAAAAGAAAAGTAAAGCATCCTAACCATGAGTCTCGACGAGTATCGCAAAAAACGAAGTTTTGAGAATACACCAGAGCCAAAAGATGCTTACGATAACTCCAATAAGCTTCGGTTTGTGGTGCAACGGCATCGTGCAAGCCACTTGCATTACGATTTACGCTTAGAAATGGAAGGCGTTTTAAAAAGTTGGGCGGTACCTAAAGGTCCTTCAATGAATCCAAAGGATAAGCGACTTGCTGTACATACTGAAGATCATCCAGTCGCTTATTTAAATTTTGAAGGCATTATTCCTAAAGGAAATTATGGAGCGGGAAAAATGAGTATTTGGGATAGTGGGTATTATGAAAGCTTGTATGACAATGAAGATCTACCTACCGATTATGCTGAGGGCAAATTGAAAATTGTCTGTCATGGCAAACGCTTAAAAGGTATTTTTACATTGGTACGTTCTTCATCAATGAACAAAAAAAATCAATGGTTGCTCATAAAACACGAAGATGAATTTGCTACCAACCTAAATTATGATGCAGAGGACTATGGATTGGAATCTTTTACCAATACAGAATCCAAAGAGACGAAACTGCTCAGCCTTAAGTCTTTTGTTAAACCAATGCTGGCATCACCAGCTAAAAAAGTGTTTAATAGCAAAGATTGGATTTTCGAATTGAAATATGATGGTTATAGGGCCTTAGCAAATATCAATTCGGCTGAAGTGGAATTGTACACCAGAAATGGCATTTCCTTGAATGAAAAATTCAAAATTATCTATAACGAACTTTCCGCTATAGAACACAATGCCATTTTAGATGGTGAAATTGTAATTTTAGATGAACAGGGTATTCCTAAATTTAATGCGCTTCAAAATTATGATGAAAAATCCACTAAAGGCCATTTGGTTTATTATGTATTCGATTTATTGTTCTTGAATGATCACAGCACTTTAGAACTTCCTTTATTAGATAGAAAACAACTTTTAAAAGCATTACTTGCCGAATCGTCTCATATTAAATATTGCGATCATATTGAAAGCATGGGAAATACGGTTTACAATCAAGCCATAGAAATGGGCATGGAAGGTATTATTGCTAAAAAAGCGAATTCTAAATATTACACAAATACCAGATCGCCAGATTGGTTGAAATTTAAGAAGGTTGAAAATTCAGAAGCTATAATTTGTGGTTATACGCATTCTAAAACTAAGTCGCGAAAATTTGCTTCCTTAATTTTGGGTATGGTTGAAGATGACCAATTGGTATATGTGGGTACTTGTGGTTCGGGGTTTTCTGAAGCACAGATTAAGGAACTTTACAAAAAGTTTGAAGTATTGAAAATCGACACACCAGTTTTTGATATCAAAAGTCATCTCAAAGGAAGAGAAGCTACTTGGTTAATACCCAAGTTAGTTTGCGAGGTGAAATTAGCAGAGTGGACCTCAGCAAATGTAATGCGACATCCTGTGTTTAAGCGATTACGTGAAGACAAATCGGTTCCTGTATCTGTTGAAAATACGTCTGAAACCCTTCAAAAAAAAGAGAAAAAAACAAATACCGAATCCATACTCGATGTCAATGGAATTGACGTTGCTATTTCCAATATCGACAAAATGTATTGGCCTACCCAAAGTTTAACCAAGTATGATTTAATGGATTACTATTTAAAAATGTCGGATATTATTTTGCCCTATTTAAAAGATCGACCGCAAAGTTTGCATCGCCATCCCAATGGTATTCAAGGCGATTCATTTTATCAGAAAGACAACGACAATTTACCTAAATGGATTGAAACGGTTCCTATATACTCTAAATCTTCAGAAAAAGAGATTAATTATCTATTATGCCAAAATGAAGCCACCTTATTGTATATGAATAACTTAGGCTGCATAGAATTGCATCCATGGCATTCAACAATTTTTCAATTAGATCACCCAGATTATACAATTATCGATTTAGATCCTTCAGAGAGCAATACTTTTGAACAGGTTATAGAAACCGCTTTAGTAGCCAAAGACATTTTAGACAAAGCAAAAATTGATAGTTATTGCAAAACCTCTGGTGCGTCAGGACTTCACATTTATATCCCATTAGGTGGACAATACACTTATGGTGAAGCCCGAGATTTTACTAAATTAATTTGTATATATATTCAAGAGCGACTTCCAAAACTAACCACATTAGAACGTTCACTAAAAAAACGAGGTCCAAAAATATACTTAGACTATTTACAAAATCGAAGAGGTCAAACGATAGCATCTGCTTATAGTTTAAGGCCAACTAAAGAAGCCACAGTTTCCAAGCCACTTCTATGGTCTGAACTAAAAAATGGATTGCGTGTTGAAGATTTTAATATACATTCAGTTCCTAAAAGAATTAATTCAATGCAAGATCCTTTTTCTGGCATATTAAAAAAAGGCATTGATATGAATCAAGCACTTGATAATTTAAGTGAAATTTAAAAACCTACTGAACTAATCGAAAAAAATATGGAAGATATTATTGGAATATTAGCGGGTATTTTTACGACTGTTGCAGTTTTACCTCAGATAATCAAAGCTGTAAAAACTAAAAAAGTTGAAGATGTTAGTACATTTATGTTTGTTATATTATGCTTAGGCGTTGGCCTTTGGACGGTTTATGGTATTATGAAAAAAGATTGGCCAATTATAATAACCAATGGGATTTCATGTATATTAAATGGCATTATGTTATATATCGTTTTAACACAAAATAAAAATTGTGGCAAAAATTAAATGATTATAGGAAATGAGCCAAAATTAATCTTGATTGAGTAAGTAATTAAAATATTTTACAATTAACTTTAGTGAAACAGTTTTTCATTTAAATAATAAATAACATGGCAAAAGACAGAGAAAATCCAAAAACGGAACATGCAAAAAAACTTCATCAAAATGCTACCGATGAAAAAGGTCCACAAAAGAAAGAACACTATAACCAATATGGTAAACAAGGTGATGACCGTGTAGAGCGAGGAGCGACTAAAAATAAATAACGGTTTTACGCTTGTTACAAATAATTTCAAATGAACGGTTTAGTTGTATTAAACCGTTTTTTTTTATTGTAAACTATTAAGAAATTGACTACTCAATGGGTAAAACAGTTTGGATAAAAAATAACTTTAATGGTAACACATTTATTGGTGCACAGTTAATACTGTACTCGTATTTAACTTTTTTAATGTGGAGATAGCCTTAGATTTATAGAGACCAATTTTGAATTAACAATGTTGTATTTCTTAATTATTAACAAATAACATTGTATTTTCTTTACGCATTTTAAAGAGAATATAAATATAGCTATTAATCTGTCTGTTTACTTTTTATCGACATCAAATATCTCAATCTCACCAAGTCATAATGGCTTACCTTATTTGGTTGAGCAGATATGAAACAGTGATTATTAACAACTACAATGTTTTTAAAACTTTTTAATTATTTTTTTTTCAGAGTTAAAATCAACTAAAACAGAATCTTTAAAAAATTCGACAACTTTCAATCCTTCGGTAAAATCTTCTCCAATTTTTTTTCTAAAAAACTTATTATCAATCTTAATCAATATTAATGGATCATTTGCTTTTTCTTCTTTGACGAAACCTAAGTATTCAATATTAGGCCAATTTTGATTTATTGGAGTTTCTATTTTTTTTATTTGATTAAAAGGTTTGCGTGTTTTATCTGTCCTTTGATTATTGTTCAAAGTCCCAAGGAATGGATCTCTGGTATATCTTTTTAAATTAAATGTGTCTTTTGCTATTTGCGGTACATCTATTATTTTTTGAGAAACAGTATTTAAATTCCTGTAACTATTTGAAATTAATGCTCTATTTATAAATTGATAGATTAATATACTCCAAATAATAGCGACAACAAGAATGAGAATTCTATTTATATTTTTTTTAGACATTCTTAATTTACTACAATCTTGTTAAATGTGGAAAAAGCACTTTGATTACCTGCATCATCACTTGTTATTACTCTCCAATAATAATCTCCTGTTTGATTGAAAATTATGCTTTGCGAATTTGTAGATGTATTGTAAGTATCTGGATTTACAAATGTTGTATTCGTTGCTATTTCTAAAGTATTGGTCAATGGTGCATTTACATTACCTGGGTCCGTACCTGTACTCCATGTGAAAACAACTTCTGTATTTACTGTTGTTGTGGCATTATCTGCAGGTGAAACTAATGATGGAGTATTAGGAATAGCAGTATCTAAAAAAATACTTCTACTTGAAAAATCTGTTTCAGTTGCTGTACTATTATTTATAGCTTTTACTTTCCAAATATACTCCGCATCTTCATTTAAATATGTATCTATTAAAGTGTGAGAGGTATTTGTTAAATCGCTTTCTTGATATACAGTTGTTATATTCCCAGAAATTTGTTTATCCAATTCAAATGTATAGGAGTCTGCAGTATTTATACTTGACCAAGTCGTTAAAATTCCAGATGGTGAATTTATATAATAGTTATTGGTTGGTGTATTAAGAAACACCATTTGGTTCGATAAATCGTCTGAAGCTTCAACCATAAAATCTACTTGGAATGTATAAGCTGTTTGATAAGCAAAATTTTCTCCTCTTACTCGCCATTTATAGGATCCTGGTTCTAACGGATACTCTAAATTGTTAATCGAAACCAATGAGTCTAAAATAATACTATTTGTATTATTTTCTATTTGAAGTCTATAATCATCTGCTCCTTCGAGTGTGTTCCATTGGAATGAAACAGTATTAGAGGTGATTATTTGTCCTGAGCCTGGTGCTATGATCGTTACCATATTATTTGTTAAATCCTCCTCTACAATATCATCACAGCTATAACACGAAATGACAATAACTGCCAACGAAATTGTTTTTATGATATTAATTATTTTGAACACTTTTTTCATAATTTTGAAATATAATTTTTGAATATAATTTTTCTTTTCTTGTTTTAAAATCCTTTTTTTTAAAAAAGGATACATTTACTAATCTTGAATAAACGAATTCTTTTTCAAAACTGTAAACAGTCTCTAATAAATCTTCAAAAGCACCTTCAAGTGTTAACTGATTTGAATAAATATTAAAGTCATTATCAATAGCACTATGCACTTCTTCTATATTTATTACTGACACAGAAGGACTACTATTAGTCACAAAATTTAAAATTTCTTGTTGCACTAATTCTGGTTCTATATTATCTTCCCCAATGAGATTGTTTAAAAACTGAATCTCTTTATCAAGTATACTAACGCTATTAGAAGAAACATTTATATAGTCTAGACGCTCTATAAGCGATTTACTTTCTTTATATGAATCAATGGTTAAACTAAATGATCTTTTATAGGCACTAATACTTAATACTACGCCAATCATAATTAACGCAAAAAATTTTTTTTTGTAAGAAATATTATTAAACATTCTACTTGATATTTATTTTTATTTCGAAATCGTAATTACTATTTCTATTTGCTGTATAAGTAATAATATCGGACTTTGTAATCCAATCAATCTTTTTTAAATTTTTATACCAATTATTAAATAATGTATTTGAAGAAGATTCTCCTTTTATGGAAATTACATTTTCTTCAAATTTTATCTTTTCTGAAGGTTTTATTTTTCTATCATATGGAAATAATGAAAATGTGTTTAAAGTGATAGATTTAGGGATATCTATCGTTAATTGATTTATATAGAATGCCAAAAAGCGTGATGTAAAAACACCCGATTCATTTAAAATTTCCTTTTTATTGTCTCTATCTTTTTGAAGATTTTTAACAATATTGTAAGTTTCCTGTACAGATTCAATATTTGAACTTAATGTATAAATTTTCTTATTATAAAAATTTAACAGAAAATAGCTTAATAATAAAAGACTAAAAAATATACTTAAGATAGTTATACCTAAAGTTTCAAAATATTTTTTAAAACTAACCTCTTCTTTATTTTTTTGAAGAAAACCACTTTCATAATTGAAGTGACTAATTGGACGAAAATAATTGATAGCCCCAGCTAACAAAGCGGTTTCCCTTTCTGATAATGTTTGATTATCTATTGTTATCGTTTTCTTTTCGTTTGTCTTTTTAAAATTATATAATCTATTTTCTACGATAATTAATTCTATATCGTTAGAAATTATTTGATCTTTTTTTTCAATGCTTGATAAAATAGAAGCAATAAATGGACCAATGCTATAATCAACGATGAAAAAATTAGTATCATTAAACATTTCAATAAACTTATGTACTTTCTTTTTTCTTATTACCGATATGAACACTTCTTTTTCTTGTAAATGTTCGTAAAAGTAGAAATCGTTATTATCTACATTTAGAAGCGCTTTAGATTTATAATCTGGAGTGTTAGCTATTCTTTTATTCAATATACCTTTTCCGGAAAAATTAAGTACTATAGACGATTTTTTCTCTAAAGCTTTATTTAACTGATCAAATGAATTGAATGAAGACTGTTCGCTAATAGATAGTTTATTGTTTTTTTGAGAAACTTTTATAACATTATATGTTTCACTTTCTGCTTCAAAGTGTATACCAATTACTACTATAGTAGTGTTTTTTAATAATTTGTTTTTTAAATTACTAAGCATTATTAATAGGTTACAGTTGGTTTTATTAAAATATGGAGTTTAGATTTCGATTTCTTTTTAGACCTACCGCTAAAAAACCATTTTATAATTGGAATTCTGGCAAGAAAAGGCACTCCAGTTCCAGAATTTTCTCTGGTTAACTCATCTAAACCTCCTAAAAGTGTCATTTCATTATTCTTAACCCGTATTTCAGAATCGAAAGATTGTGTTGCTTTTCCTGGTGGTGCATTTTCCCCAGCTCTACCTAAAAAAGAATTTTTTTCAACTCGTAACTTTAAAGTAATTTGTTCATCTTTTGAAACAAATGGTTTTATTGTTACGCTCAAGTTTGCTTCTGTGGGTCTCCAAGTTCCAGATTGAGTAATTGTATTGTTTATCCCTGTATTGAAAATGCTATTATTTTGCTCAAAATAATAACTAGTTTCACCGATTGTTAATGTGGCTTCGTGACCACTTAAAGTAGCTATTTTGGGAGTTGATTCTAATTTTACAATTGAATTATTCTCTAAAAATTGCAAATTAGCATAAAATTGCTCTGTTACTTTTCCTAAGTTAAAAATCCCAAATCCATTAAAAATATCAATTAATCCATTTACGGATTCCGCATTTAAGTTGACATCTGTTGTGGGAAATAAAACTCCAGAAGTTACTCTATTTGCTCCATCTGGGTCAAGACCTGCTTTCATGCCTGTTTGAAGATCATGAGATTTATTATATTGAACAATAAAGACCTCTAATTGAACCATTGGTACGACCTTATCAATTTGATAAAGGTATAATCGTAACTCTTCTATCTTCGGTTTAGAGCCTGAAACTATCAAGCCGTTTAACTCTGGAAACTCTTTGACCTCTAAATCGATTTTTAATTCTGCAGGAATAGAATTCATAACAGTTTCTATGGTTCTATTCTCTAATTGTATTAACTCTGTTGCTCGTAGACCTTCTTCTGTTCTTTTACCTATAAAATAGAATCCTGAGTTATCTTGGTTAAAAGTAAATTCGTTACCTCTAAAAGCAATGTTTAATAAATCATTAAAGCTTATTTCGTTTGCAACTAGAGTTGTCTGTATATCTGTTGGTAAACTATACATATAATAGTTTAGCTTTAATTTCTCTGCTGCTTCCATGATAAGGCTTGTTACATCTGCCTCCTTAGCGTTAATATTTAGAAAACCAGAATCTGATGTAGACACCTCATAAAAACCTTCATTAAAATTATTATTTGCGACATTCTGTGTGCCTTTTCTTCTTCTATTATTTGATTGATTTTGATTAGCTACTACTGTTTTTACTTCTTTTGGTGTCTCGTCTTTTTCTAAAAAATAAGAGCCATTATCATTTTTTATTACTAATAGGCCATTGGATTGAGCAATCATATTCATAATATCATCAAATGGTCTGTTTTGAAAATAACCAGTAACTTTTTCATTTTTAATAGCTGGTGAAACAATTATATTTTTTCCTGATTCTTTAGTTATTTTTTCAGCGACTATAGGTAAAGAATCATTTCTTAGATTTACAGATAAAAAATCATTTTCCACTCTATATTTTATATCTATTGGTTTTTCTATTTTTATTTCTGGTGGCTTTTCTTCTTCTTTTCTCTTTTTAAATACAATAAATTTATTAACAAACTCTACTTCAATATTATATTGCTTAATTAAGAATAATAAAACTTCTTTAACTGGGACATCAAAGTAATTACTTTCAACAATGGTATTTAAACGAGGATCCACATCTACATTTAACCTATGCTCTAAAGCCAAAGAGCTTATAAATGTATAAAGGTTGAGACCTGTGACTTCAGATTCTACTTTTTCATTGAGTCCTGATTGAGTTAAAGACAATACTTCAAACTTATTTTTAATCTCTTCAATTGTAAGTTGCTGAGCTTGTATCAAGCTAGCAACAAACAATAATAATACTGTTATTTTTATTTTCATATTATCCATTAATCAATATAGCATAAACCTCTTCAAGTGATGTTTCACCAGCTGCAAATAATTTATATGCCTTATCTGAAAGCTTTTCTATACTTTCTATTCTATTTTGCTCTATATTATGAGCATCTGTTTTAATTTTATTTGACAATTCTTTATTTACAGGAATTACTTCATAAATAGCTCTTCTTCCCTTATATCCAGTGTAGTAACAGTCCTCACAGCCTCTTGCAACAGATTGTTGAACTATTTTAAATGGAACTTTATAATTTCTGGGCAACTCACTTTCATTAAAATCTTGTGTTTCTTTACAAGATCTACATAATTTTCTTAGTAATCGCTGTGCAACAGAAACATTTAGCGTTTCTGCTATTAAAAAAGCTGGTACACCCATATCTACTAATCTAGAAATAGTACCTAATGCGGAATTTGTATGTATTGTTGATAGTACTAAATGTCCTGTTAGAGATGCTCTAATGGCCATTTTTGCTGTTTCTGCATCTCTAATTTCTCCAAGCATAATAATATCTGGATCTTGACGTAAAAATGACCGTAAGGCACTTGTAAAGGTTAAGCCAATATTTTCTTTTAATTGGACTTGATTAATTCCTTCAAGAGTATATTCTATTGGATCTTCAACAGTGACTATATTACTTTTTATTTTATTTAGTAATTTCAAAGTAGCATATAATGTTGTGGTTTTTCCTGAACCTGTTGGACCACTTATAAGTACAATGCCATTTGTGTTTTTAACACCTTCAAGATATATTTCTTTCTCCTCAACTTCAAAACCTAATTGATCTAAGCTAATATTCGATGCGTCTTTACCCAAAATACGCATGACAATTTTCTCACCATATAGCGTTGGTAGGATAGAGACACGAATATCAAAATCACTATAGTTTATTCTTCCATCTTGAGGTAATCTTTTTTCGGTAATATCAAGATTAGATTTTATTTTAACCTTATTAACTAATTCTAAATAATTTTCTTTCGGGATTCTATATTTCTCAACTAATAAACCATCAATACGCAACCTTACTCTTGCTTCTGCTTCATAAACTTCAAAATGAATATCACTACTTGCGATTGCTTTTGCCTCGTAAATTAGCTTTTCTAAAAAATCTTTGTTATTTAAATCAACGGATTTATCTTTTATTTCGTGATCATTTTTACGATAATATACTGATAATGCTTTAGAGATTTGCTTTTCAGGTACTTTAATAAATTTTACTGCACAACCTAATATCATTTCTAACTCTTCATTATAGTCATTTGCATTAGTACTTGATATGAATAACGCTAATTCATTATTAGACTTTTCACTAGGTATTACTCTATAGTGATGTGCTACTTCGGCATTAATTAATTGCTGAATATCTGTAGTTATTTGTATGTTGCTATTTGTAATCAAATAATATTATGTGTATAAAATAGTTCTTTATTTGTTAGTGTATTAGCAGTTATAAAAAGAATTAAATAAATAGACAAATAACCAGCTAACGGGACATGTAGTTCTTTTCTATTATTAACAAGCATATGACACGCGACTGAAAAAAACATTCCTGAAATGAAAAAAATAATATATGTGGTTGAATAAAACAAAGGGATTATTGCAACAAAAAATACAATGTCACCTAATCCAATAGCTTTATTAATTGGGTTGGTGATTTTTTTAGACTTTACCGAAAAGTACAAAAAAAGACCTAAAATTACTAAAATTAAAAAACTTACGGTTATTAATAGCTCTTGTAGTTCCTGCTTTAAATAAATAAACTTTACTAAACCGAATATGAATAAAATTATTGGCAAAGTGTAATGTATTGCTCTTTGCTTAATATCTTGAATGGTGATAAAAAGTAAGACTATTAGTAGTAGTATGTTAATAATTAGGAGCAAAAATAAAATTAATCTTTAACGGTTTCCACTAGAATTTTTCTATGATCGATCTCCCAAGTATTGTAATTACCGTCGTCGTCAAAATCTTTTATAGAAACTGCTCTTGCTTTAAAGGAATTAATGGATGCGTCTATAATTTCTATCTTATAAACTGCCTGACCTCCTTGGTCTATAGTCGCTTCTTGCTCAAAACCTAGCTCTTCAAAACTTGATGTATATTTTGAAAACCTGAAATTATAGCTTTTTTCTAACCCATATAAATGATTAAGCATCTTTTGAGCCTCTATACCTCTGGCTTGAGCAACCACTGAGGTTTGATTAGGCAGTACCATCATTAATAATATTCCTATTATTGCCAAAACAATTAATATTTCAGTCAAAGAGTAGGCGTCTAAATAAGCCTTATTATTTTTTAAATTCTTCATATCGTCAAATATTATGGATTTTTACTTAAGTCCATGGCTCCAATACTCGTAAAAATATCATTTTTTTTACTCTTTTAAGTTTCTCAACCAATTATTTTACTCAAATCAAACATTGGTGAATACATTGCAATCATTATAACACCTACAATAAGACCAATTATTATAATAATCAAGGGTTCTAAAATAACACCAATCATTTTGGTTTGATGTTCAATTTCCTCGTTGTATTGCTCAGACAATCTTTCAAACATAGTGTCTAATTTATTTATTTCTTCAGCTACTTTTATCATTGACACAAATTTGTAATCATACACTCTATACTTAGATAGACTTTCGCCTAAAGCTAAACCTTTTAAAATATCTGCTTTAACATTATTTAAGCTATATTCTATTGGATAGAAATCAATCATCTTATGCGTTAAATCTAAGGAAATCACTAAAGGAGTTTTGGCAGATAGTAATAAACTTAGTGATTGACATAATCTGGACATGTAAATTTTTCTTATTAAAGCACCAAAAAAAGGAGTTTTTAGAACGATTTGCGAGGTAAATTTCCTATACCAATCTTTTTTCTTGTTCAGAACATGAAACGCTATAATTGCTATAACGCTAAAAATGAATACTCCTGATATTGTAGAAAAATTGTTAGAAATTTTTATTATCCTCTGAGTTAACGGTGGAAGCTCGGCTCCAAACTGTTTAAAAACCGATGAAAACATAGGCACGACATTGTTCATCATGAAATATAATACACCAAATGTTACTGATAAAACAAAAGCTGGATAAGTAAATACAGAGATAAGCTGTCTTCTCATTTTTATTTTTCTATCGAAATATTTTTGTAGCTCTATTAAAACTCGATCCAACTTTCTGGTTTCTTCACCTATTTTTACACTGTAATATTCGTATGCCGAAAATCTACGACTATTTTGCATCGCTTCGTGCAGAGATTTACCTTGTATTACTTGTTTTTTTATAGTGCTTATTAATGCCTTATCGGTTTTGCTTTTATATTGTTCTTCAATAATTTCTAATGCCTGCTTAAAGTCTATTCCAGACTGAATTAAAATCGCTAACTCTTTATAAAAACGCTCTTTCTTTTTATCTGAAAACCCTTTAGAAAACTGTATTTCTCTATTAAAAACATTTGTTTTCTTTGACTCAAAATTTGTTTTTTGATTGTATGTTGATAAATCAATTCCCATTACTAAAAAACTGTTTATTTACTCGATTTGACACTCCAAAATCTTTATAATAATAGCCTACAATGTCTTGGTCAAACATATGATATGTTACTTGAAGTGGTCTTCTTTTATTGATAAATAATAGGTTATTTTCCACTATGTTAAAAGTTTTTATTTCTATACTAAACGTATCTATACTGTTAACATGTGTTCTAATTAGCTTATTATTTGCGTGTGCGTATTTTATACTGTCACTTTGGATGGTTAATAGTAATTCATTTGCGGTATAACTGATATTACTGGCATTATGTAAATCTCTTATTAACAAAGAATTTAATTGATTATAATTATTAATTTGCTCTGTTTGATTACTGTATTGATACAATTGTTTAGAGAGTAGCGTAAATATTACATAAACCATAGCTATAATAATACTCATTATTGCTAAGCTTATTACAACCTCTAAAATAGTAAATGCCTTTATTCTTTTACTCAATTGCTTCAATATTTTCTACTTTTACTAAATATTCTACTTGTTCTTTTTTTGTTTCGGTCTCTAAAATAAATATGACTTGCTTTAAAAATATGCTGTAATCATTTGTCATTTTTTTTATTCTATAACTTTCAAAATCATAATTTTCATCTTCAAAGTCCTGTTGTTCTATTGTTTGTAAATGTAATTCTGTGATTTTTTGTTTTGCTTTATAATAGCTTATCTCGTAATCTGAGTCTAATAATTTTACATAAACCATAGTCGCTATAAAAACACAAATAGATATAATTGCAATAGCTATTACGGATTCTATTAACGAACTTGCTTTTAATTTATAATTCTTTAATAAGTTCATAAACTCTTGTTTCATCTTCAAATAAAGGTAATCCTATAAAAAAATCTGGTTGTTCTAATCTATTTATTACTCCATCAAGAAGGTGGTTTTCGTAAACTGCTCCAGCTGTTACAACATAAAACCTGTCTGTATATACTGTGCCAATAACTTTTCCTTTTAATTGAGTTTTACCATAACAATAAACATCACCTAAAACCTGAGCATTCTTTTCTATTGTTATCAATCTTTTTGATGATGCTTCGTATGTTGTTCCTGTAAGTACAATACCTCCTGCGATTTTACTATTTTCATCAACATAAATTTCAACTAATTCATCATCATTATCACTATCTATAAAAATACTTGACGGATAATGAAGATTTACATTTTTCATTAATTTTACACGTGTTTTTGCAAAAGTTTGTACGCTACCTTTAAAACCTGTATTAAATGTCACCTTTGGGGCTTGAATTAAAACATTTTCTAACTTAGCAGTTGCATCTATTGCAATCGAGTCTTTTGCTTGTATAATAAAATTACCATATAAAGATATCTCACTAAAATCGTAGGTTCCTTCTACTAAAACCACAATAGTGGGCTCATAAAAGCTATTGTATAGGGTTTTGTTTTTTATTTCGTCGAAATAAACTTCCTTTTCAATATCGCTAATATCGTCCGTAAACAAATTTAATTTTGGTAACTTATCTAAAGACACGCCAATATTTCCTTGAACTAAATTAGAACCCGTATAGGTTTGATTATTAATATAGGCTTGCTCAACACCGTAACTTGATACTTTAACATCTCCTATTAATCTTGCTTTACCTCCTATTTTAAGTTCTGTATTGTAATCTGTAAGATAAAGCGCTAATTTCTTATTACGAGTTTTGCTACCTATTAACCCTGTTTTAAAAATTGTATCATTTTTAAAATAGGTTTTTGTTTTTACAATATTATAGAATCCCCATTTTGAAACAGAATACTCCGTTACTAATTTATTATCTTCATTAACAATACTACCTTTGTTTATAAATATAGATGTATTTAGTTGATCTATTATCTTTAAAAAATTCGTTTCGCTATTAGCAACCAATTCGTTTTCTAAAAAAAATTGTTGGTTTAGCCTATGTTGATAATTAAATATTAATATAAGACTTCCGCAAAGTAAAGACACTATTAAACATATAAAAATGGCATAAAGTAGGGAACTAGCTTTTAGCATTTTTTTTATCTTTTTTAGAAAACAAGCGCTTTAAAAAAGAGTCTTTTTTAGGTTTCTTGTTTTTTTTGCTATGTGCATTAGTTTTATTGTCTTTTCGCTTAATCTTATTATCTCTTTTTTTGTCGTTTATTTCATTATTATTGAAGCCGTCTAAAGTATCTTTTCTAGTAAATAAGCGTTTAAAAAACGGTTTTTTATTATTGCCAGTAGAATCCTTTTTATTTACAATTATACCTTGCTTATAATTTAGGGTGTCTTTAGAAATATAATCTATCCACTGTCCAGATTTTTTATTGTTGTAATATCTTCCAGATGTTAAAACCTCTCCTTTGTTACTATATAACACAAACTCTCCATTAAGTTTACCATTACTATAATTTTTTATTGACTTTACTTGCCCATTTTCGAACCAGCTTTTCCACTGGTTGGTCTTTAAGCCAAAATCAAACTGCCCTTTCTCTGCTAATTGATTGTTTATGTAGTATTTGGTATAGTTGCCGTGTAATATATCACCACTATAATCTCTATTAGATTGGTGTATCTCGTTAGACTTGTACCAATAATATGTTTTATCTTTTTTAGGAAAAGTTGACTCTTTAGTTACAGAAAAGTCTTCTTTAAATTGTGTTGTTTGAATCTTTTTTTTATGAATAGAATCTTTACTTGCTCCGCATGAAGTGATTAACAAGATAATAAATAAGTGTTTTACTTTCATTTAACTAATATATATAATTTAAAATACATAATATATTTATTTATTACCGAAAAGCAAACATATTTAAGGTGAGTTTTAGTTAAAAAACTTGCCGTTTATAACTCATTTCTGTATTAATTAATTATTTTTAAACTTTAAAAGTTCTTTTATTCATTGTGTTTACAGCAAAAAGATTACTATCCTTTTGGGATGCTATTACCTAATAGGCATAAGGCAAGCAGTAGCTATCGTTACGGCTTCCAAGGACAAGAAAAAGATGATGAGATTAAAGGAGAAGGGAATTCTATAAATTATAAGTTTAGAATGCATGACCCTAGAGTTGGAAGGTTTTTTGCGGTGGATCCTTTAGAAAGAAGTTATCCATTTCAAAGTCCGTATGTTTTTGCAGGAAACAATCCAATTCTATATATAGATTATCTTGGTTTGGGTCCTGGAGACCCTGTAAAACATACAGTTAAAAAAGGTGATAATCTAACTGAAATTTCAAAAAAATATGGTGTTACAATTGATGATTTAATTGCTTTGAATGATATTGAAGACAGAGACCTAATCTTAATAGGTCAAGTATTAAGCGTTAATCCAGAGGCTAATTTTTCAAAAAATCCTAGAGGAGGATATAGAAATGCTAATAACCCTGATGGTGTAGAGGTCGAAAAAGACTATATAATTATGGTAGGAATAGATTTTGCTATTGGAGCGGAAGAGGAAAACTCAATGATTGTTGGAGGCGGTGCGTTAGAATCTGTCAAGAATTGGAAAGAAGTTGATGATAGAGTGACAAGTGGAATTTTAGAACTAAAAAGCGGTGAAATGTTCCCAGGTAAATCTGTTACAAGGAGTTTTCAAGCCGGTTCTTTGGCTTCAAATATGAAAAAGGGATTAAATGAAGCTTGGGAAAAAATTAAAAAATGGGAAAATCCGTTAGAAGATAATAGTCAAAATAGTCCAATTCACATTTTAGGTTCTTTTAATATGTCAATTAGAATCAATGCAAATGGCACATCGGCAACGGTTACTGTTTATGATTCTAAAACTCTAAAGTCAGGACTTGATAATCAATCAGAAAAGGCCAAAAATAGACCAAGAGGTGTTAATGACGATCTTGGTGATATATTAACAAATACATATCAAAGATATATATGGAACATAGATTTATAAGAAAAAGCATATTATTATTATTATCATTATTATTCAGTTGTTTTCAAAACGATAAAATTGATTATGAAGTTAAAATAGTTGATAACATCACATTATCTAAACAAGAAAATAGTAATAATGTAAATTTAATGTTTAAAGAGGAAGGAGATATCTACGCTGTAATTGTTAGCAACTGTTCTGAAGTTTATTTTGACTCATCTAACATGGTGATATATGTAAAAGAAGAAATCAATAGTTTTAATTATAATTTTCATAAAATTGAAATTGTTAATAAAAATGCTAAGTATATATTCAAAAGTGTTGAAAAGAGTATTTTAACTGAGAATAATTACCATGAGTATACAAAAAATCTAAATACCATATATCTTTCTCAAAATTAAGATTTGAGTTGATTTACACTACATATAGCATACTTCTCCAAAGTATGTCTAATTTAACCATATTGAGAACTTACTATAGGCACGAACTGCGAAGTGGAGAAAAATATTATCAATATTATAACTGAAAAATCCAGAAAGATTTGTTAACTATGAAGAATTACAAATTCATCAACCTCCAAAGAGTACCCAAAGAATAGCATACATCACCTCTTTTGTCAATAGCCTAACAGACCAAAACGATGAACGTTAAGCTTTTTGAAGACCGCCACGAGCGGGTCTTGGGCATCTACCCAAACTCCTATGGGTTTGGTTATGCGCTAATGCAGGGTGCTTTGACGGTAATTGACAAGGGTGTAGTCCGTATCCAGCCTATCGATAATACCGAAGCACTGGCAAAGGTCAAGGCACTTATAAAAAAGTACGAACCTGAGCGTGTTATTTTAGAGGATTTTGACGGTAATCGTTCGCATAAATGTGCGCGTGTAAAACAACTCATTAGAAGTATTTGCGCCTATTTAAAAGCACATAAAATTGAAGTATCACAGTTTTCTAGGGAGCAAATACGTATGGTTTTTGATATTTGGAATGCACGCTCTCGCTATGAGGTTGCTGAAGTGATTGCTAGAAATATCCCCAAGCTTAAAATGTTGTTTTTTGATAAGCCAAAGTACCCTAGAAGTGAGACCTATTACTTTGGACTGTTTGATGCCGTGTCGCTTTGCATTGTGTTTTACTATTTGAATGATTGAAATGTAACGCCTTTTTGGAGGTTCTTTTATACATTAAAATTCTTATAAAGAAATCATAAACTATAAAACACATTTTTATCAATTAGTATTGGAACTAACATATGAAATTAGCTTCTCATTTTGGGTTGCCCCAATATATCCATATCCTTTTTTATAATAAAATTGATAAATTCCATTAGACAATTCAGTTTTTATAACTAACAAATTTTTGTAATTACAAATAGGTGTTTCTAGAACTCCTTCATATGAAAGTATTGTGTAAAAAGTTTTTGAATCAGATGTCATCCACGAATCCCCTTTTTTAAACGAATTATCAAACCTAACCGAGTCTTCATCACAACATTTCTCATATTGCAATATCTTTCCTTTCTCTTTTCGTAAATACATTTTTATCTCATGTCCCGCCTGCCATTTTTGAGTGTATTCAATATATTTTTTACCATTAATGTATCTAGAACCACTTATAAATTCTACATACTGATGACTCCCAAAATGAATAGTTTTCTTTTCAATTGTTAAAGGAAAATAATCTTGACTAATATTATTTTCACAAAAATTCTGTTGTGCATTTAAGTTAAAAACAGTAAAAATAGACAAGAAGAATATGAGGTTAAATTTAGTCATTTGACTTTAAATAGATTAAACATTTTTTCAGCCATTTCAATGTAACTGTCGTATTTTTCTTTCTGTGCTGTAAAAGTAACAACGTAGGCTTTATTATCCTTAATAATCCATTTTTGCCATACTTTTAAATCTATAAACTGATTTCTAGAAGGATTACTTGGTAGTAAATAACTCATTTCTTTAGCAGTCTGACCTGATAGAAGTGATTTCTTAAAATCCAATATCGATTTCTCACCAATAGCTTGTTTAACTTGGTTATAAGTTAGATCAGAATATTCCTTTAAAGACATTCCTTTAGAACCTAAATCTTGGATTATTACGTTAAAATTTTCTTGAAACTTATCTGAAGAAGATTCTTTTGTTGATTTAAAAATAAATGTATCTTCTGTAAGATTTTTTGTTCTTTCCCAATTTATAGGTGAACTTATTGAAAAGGTTTTACCGTTATACTCTTTCCATTGAATAGTCTGACCATTACAAGATGAAAATGATAATGCTAATAATATGATGCGTAATTTATACATGAAAAGTGTTTTAATTTTTAAGTGAATTTCTATAAATAAAGCTTAAAATTACTATAGAAATAATGCCCACAACTAGTATTAAATAGAAAAATGACAATATGAAAGCTTTCTTTTTTGAAAACTTTTTAAATTCTTCAAAGTATTTTAAATATTTATTTTCTTTTAGAACAAGCACATAAACCATTATTAATGATGGCATCGCTAATAGCAGAAAGTGAAATTTTTGGTAGTTAAAATCGTTATTTACTTGAGCAATAATTAAGTTAAAGATACCAAGAGATGCAAAAAAATATAAACTTATAAGTAAACCACTAGCTATCATTGAGCTTACACCTTCTTCAGGATGCTCCATAGCGGAATCAAACTTTTTCAAATAATCTTGGTGATTCTTTTTATTATGGATTATTCTATGAATTAATACTATAGGATTTATATAATTAAATGCTATATGTATCTTATACATAAATCTGTAAATAAAATAAAACATCAAGTTAAAGTGCCTTACCATAAAGTAATTAATTTAATCTATTAAGGGTTATCTTCAATTGGAATAAAAATAGACCTTCTCTGTTGAATATCCTTGTCAAATTGTCTAATTTCTTCCTGATTTTTACGGTCATGATAAACCTCAACACCATACTCTCCAGCTTCACTTCCTAACCATCCACCAACAACACCGCCAATAATTGCTCCAGGAATAGCGCCAACACCACCAAACCAGACGCCTATTGCAGCACCAATTTCCGCACCTGCTATTCCACCAGCAAGTCCACCACCAAATCTACCGCTAGCTTTTTGAGTCTCAAATCCAAACTCCCCTTCATCTTGATAGGTTGTTATTACATCAGCAGCTCCAAAAATTATAGTACCAGCAGTTCCAAGTCTTCCTAAAGTCCTCCCATAGGTTCCCATGGAATAAGTTCTAATATTTGCCCTACTACCGCCTCGCCATCCAGACTCATAATGTTTAAAACTTATCTTGCTGCCATTGTACTTACCATTATTTGTTCTGAAAGTTCCGCCAGTTTTATTCATTCCTGTTCCCAAACCACTAACAGCGTTGATTGCTACATCTGAAGCATCTGGCATATTTAATCCAGAATAATTTGCATCATACACAACATTTGTTGTAATATCTGCATAATGATTTATGAATAATATATCTTTAGGATTCAAATTCAGCTTAGTGAACTCTTTAGCATTTTTATCAAAAATTGCACTAGGGTTTTCACTCCAATCTCCTTTTCTTTTGAAAGCGTTAAAATTCCAATCAACAACTCTTGACCAAGTAACTGGTTTTAGCTGCGAATAGCCATATTCTTTTTGAGTCTCAGAATTGTTTATATCTGCAGCTATTTGCGAAGGCCCTTGACCGGGTTGCACCTCATAACCAACTAATTCTCCATTTAGTACTATTGGTTCCTTTCCTTCTAATTCAAGTGCATCTATTACTCTATTTCCACTGAAGGAGTACGTACTAAGATATGGATAGTCAGCAGCTAAAGGATCCACCGCAAAAAACCTTCCAACTCTAGGGTCATGCATTCTAAACTTATAATTCAAAGAATTCCCTTCTCCTTTAATCTCATCATCTTTTTCTTGTCCTTGGAAGCCGTAACGATAGCCACTGCTGGACTTATGCCTATTAGGCAATAGCATCCCAAAAGGATAGTAATCATTATAAGCAATTACATCTGTAGTAAAGCCTTCATATCTTTTTTCTGGACTACCACTTCCCTTTCTATAAATTGGTAATTTTCTATCTGTTACTACAACTAAAACATTACCTAAATGGTTAGATAACTCATAACGTTTATCTCCAATTTTATTAAAATATTCTGCATAATCTATTTCTCCCAATGGTTGCCCATATTGGTTATCTATACCATCTATATAATCTGGTATGCCATCACCATCTGTATCTGTACCTTGTGGATTGCCTGCAGATTGGGTGTCTTCTTCGAATGTAAAGAATCCATCTTCATCGTCGTCTTTATCTAAATAGTTAAGTATACCGTCTCCATCTAAATCTGCCCTTGCACCAACAAGTGTGTTAACATTGTAATGTGTAATTAAATCTTGAGCTTCTTGATAGGTTATAACTGTATCACCATCGTCGTCTGGATCTAAATAATTAGCAATACCATCGTTATCTGTATCTTCATTTATTGCATTACCTACTCCAGCAACATCGTAATCTTCGTATTTAGTTAATACAGAATCTCCGTCATCATCCTTGTTTAAAAAGTTAACTACGGTAGATGGATACGTATTTACAATTAAATAATTACTAACACCAGAGTCTGTAGAAGTTTCTAATGCATTATAATAACCATTAGCACCAAATTGTGAGACGTTGTTATAATCTATAGTACCATCATTATTGGTGTCTGTAACATTACCTGTGCTTAATGCACCAGACTCGTAAATATCAAACAGTCCATCACCATCACTATCTAAATCTAAGCTATTTATAAAGCCATCACCATCTGTATCTACAGAAAGAGAGCCCGAGTCTTCATCGACATCTAATATACCATCGTTGTCGTCGTCAATATCTATATTATCTGTAATAGAATCTCCATCGGTATCTGGATATTGCACTGTATTATCACAATTTCCATTTATCCACATAGCTGCATTGGTTAATGTCATGTTAAGAGCGCTACTACCTGACTCTTCTGTTGCAACTGTTCCAGAACCATTTTCAAACGCATAAATTCTTTGGGTTGAACCAACAAATACATTTGAAGTACTATAATTAAAATAGCACATTCTGTAATTTATTCTATTGTCTTGTCCAATTACATTTAGATTTATTAATACGTTTGATTCTAATGAAGGTGATGTAGAATTAGTTACTACTAATGTACCTTCTCCCATTGAAAATACAACACCATTAACTGACATCTTTCCATTAATTGGTGTTATTCCAGCAGCATTATCCAAAGTAATTTTATAAGAAATCTCTAATTGATTTATTGTGAATCCTTGATTTGTAGTGAACGCTGCTTCTTCATAATTTAAACTTTGATTTCCATCTGACCCTGTTACTTCAGAACGCTTAAATTTAATAATCGGGTAATATAAGGTTCCTTGTTTTTTAACATATAGATACATTCTATTTTGAAGATTAGAATTTGAAGTATTACTTCTTATTCTTGAAATTAAATACTCTCCATTAGTTAGCGTGTTTGTTATATTAATTGAAGTTGATGAAGCATAATTTCCAGCATTTTTAAAATCGAATTGATTTGTATCACTCCAAGAAGCAATATTATCTTCAGAGAAATCAAGTGCATAATTAGAAACATCCGGACGACTACTTAAATTATTTTTCGCTAATTGTGTATCACTAATATATATAGGTACTATATACTCATTTAATACTGGTTCGACAATATTACTTAATTGCTGATTTATTGCATTTATAGATAGTCTCACTTCCTCTTTATCTGAAACAAGTCTTTCTAAGTAATTTGATATTATCGCATTCACAGTCCCTATAAGTTCTTCCTTACCTTGTTCTGGATATGCCTCCTTTAATTTTTTAGTAATTATATTAGTAAATGTATTCTCCTTTAATAAGGTTCTTAAAACTTCTTTCTCATTTGTTTTGCCTACATTCTCTGTTATTGCATTTTGAACAATTGATACTAATTCAAATGCTAATTCACTAGCAACAACATCATTTTGAGACACGCCTGCAATATCTGAGAACGGTAACCTATAAGACAATGCTTTATAGTCTTTTTCTAATTCTCTATCTTTAGTATCACTCGACGCAATAATTGCATTGCCTTCTTCTAAACCTAAACGAGAACTCCCATAAATATGATGTTCTTTAAGTTTCATTCGTGTTAAATTACCAACACGTCTTATTACGGTCTCTTTTTCATAAATAGCCATAACATTACCCTGAGCATCTCGAGAATAAAATGTTGGTTTTTGATCTGCTAAATTTGGATTATTTTCTTCATCGTAATTTATTATAGACTTACCTATTCTATTTCCTAAACCATCATATTGAAACACGATTTCTTGTCTTTTTTTACTACCAGGTTTTTGTCCAAGTTCACGTTTAATAACTTTCTTTACTTTTCCGTCTACACGCCATTCAATTACTAATCCCTCTGTTCTGTCTTCTATAAGCTGACCGATTTCGTCGTAAACATAATTATGAGTATTCTCATCATTTTCATTAAAAATAATACCTAATTCATCCTGTAAAACCTGTAATTGATTATCTAAATCTGAACCAACTTGCACACCAAAATCATCGTAAACAGCTGTTAATTGGTTATTAACTTTGTTTCCATTTGCGTCTGTATTATATAGATATTTAAAAGCATCAATTTCAATAGGATTTGGGTTTTGGCTTGTACTGCCATCTTCATTAACTTTAAGTGAGTTTCTGGAAAGGCTTGTTAAGTTTCCATTTCTATCATAAAAATAAGAAGCCGAATATGCTTTTTCACTATAAAATGTTTTTTCATTATTATCATTAACCACTAAGCTACTAGAGGCCATAGATTTAATTCTATTTAGTTGATCATAAAAATATTGAGCGTTTTGAGTAAATGTCCTTGAGTTATCTGGTCTAATACCATCGACACTTAGGTGCCTCATACTCGAAACCATTTGTTTTATATTTCCATTATATAAATCTGTTGGACTGCTATTTACTGTACTGTGTGTAAACAGATTTGAATCTGCTCCAGATACTCTAGATCTATAATCTTTATCAAAATATTGTAGCGAGAACCCGTAAGCATCTCTTGCTATTGTTTTATTATCTCCATCTAAAATACCATCTTGACCTGGATCAAATTTTCTTAAAACAGCTTCTGAGTTAACAGATTTAAGCCAACCTTGAATGGTATAAATGTAATCCATACCTTGGATTTGTTTATTTCCTAAATTCATTCTTGCTAAAGGACCATGCTCGTAATATTCATAATTCGCGTCTTCTTCCCAAATAGCACCGTCATTTGAAGTTTCTATTGTAATAATTCTATTATCTGCATCATATTGGTAACGATGCATAAACTGATCTTTTTTATCCTTTTGAAAAATTACTCGATTAACATTACCACTAATAAGATCGTATTCATATTGTAATCTCTTAAAATGCTGCGTGTTGTTTTGTATTAACATTTCATTGTTTTGAACAACCATTTCTTTCACATTTCCATGAACATCATAGTTATAAAAAATAGCATTATTAAAGCTATCAAAATCTATAGTGCCAGTCAATATCTTATCGAAAGCGAATATAGATGTTATTCTATTTCTACTATTATAAGCCTGATAAGCAGTTTCAAACAATGATGATGTAGTTGCCACTCCAGTTCCTAAAAACATATGCTCATCGTACATGGTGTAAGTTACCTCTCTCCTTTCTATATAATTAGAATTAGAAAAATCTTGCTGTATTATTCCTGACTTAAGTAATTTTCCATCATCACTTATGATATAGTTTTCTGAGACTAAAACGTCTATTTCTCCAGCTTCAATTATTCTACCAATTTGATCATAATTAGAGTAGCTAAATCTTAATCTTGCTCTTGGTTTAATATCTGATATTGGGAAATATTCTTTGGCTTGTTTAGCATTTTGAGAAGCGATAATTCTGCCCAAATCATCGTATGCAAATCTAGTAACATCTCCATCTGGAGTTTGTTGCCATACTAATTGATTTAAAGAATTATACCTGTACTGTGTAGGCATTCTATGCTTAGGTAATAGAGATGTATTAGTGCCATCACTCTCTCGCGTGTTATCAATTTGGTTTGTAAGAATTAATTTCTCCTCTAAAGTCATTCCTCTGCCCAACCTATCTATTCCCTCTGGTGCTACAGTTTGGATTAAATTTCCTGCCTGATCATAGTAATACAATGTATATTGATATTCTTTATCTGGATACTCCATAGAGAAATGTTCTACTGCATTCTCCATAGCAGCATTAATGTACTCAGTTTCAAATTGGTTTCTTAATTGATCTAAGTAAGTTATATAATTATCTCTTATATAGGTGTTAATTAAGCTTTGGGCAATACCATCACATGGGTTTTCTACAGGAGGCAATACTATGTAAGCTCCAAATGGTCTAGGCACACAAACTAATAAGTTTCCTGCTGCATCTTTTACTTGGGAATCTATATAATCGCTCCATGATTGCGTTGCTACTTCTTCTCCATCTATAACAGTTACTGCACCATCATAACCATCAATTAATAATTCCATTTCACTTTCTAAAGTATCAAGGTTATCATAACCATAATTTACTGCTGTATTTCCAAACTCTCCAATAGTTAAAAATAACGGATGATCGATACTATCTACTCCTTTAGTTTGTATATAATATATATAGGTATCTGTTATATACGCAAGGTTAGAATTGCAGAAATAATCTTCATTAAATAAGGGTGGAAGTTCGTATTCTGCAATTGTAGAAGATATTTGTAATTCTACAGTTATATTAATTTCATTACCATTTACATCGGTTCCTATGCCATCGAATAATTCAGGTTGGAAGTCCATAAAGTTCATATAAGTTGTATATTTTTCGTTACAACTTAGCGGTGCTACTTGTTGTACAACACAGTCTTCGCAATCTTCATCTAAGAAACGTTGCATATTACTTGCTGTTTTTTTAGATGGTTTTCTTTTTTGATCTTGAGGTCTTTTATTAATTGTAGTATTTTTTACTTTATCTACTTTAATACTTGTACCAGGTGCAGGAATTGAAGAAGTATTAGTTTTATTAGCTCCAGTACTTTTATTAGCCGCTGGAGTGCCTCCCATATAGAAAAGTAATTCGTATTTAGCATCTTCAGACACTCCCTGATCATTAACATTAATAATATTGTTAGCAATTTGTGCTACAGTCCCATAATATTCAGTAGTAAAATCGTAAATATCCTGAGTTATAATAAATTTGGATTTGAAATTTATGTCTGTACCTTGGTCAAAATTATAATCGAAATTATCATTCCAAATAGGATTAATAGAATTACAACTACTATTTGGGGATTCACCTGTTATGTTTATATAACCATTTGGTAATGGGTTATCCCAAATATCAGTCTTTGATGCGGACATTGTATTTGAAGTAATTGACGATGCTAAAGAATCTCCATTAAAATCAAATCTTTCATTATTTCCATTAAACGTATAATCAATATAATCCATATGAAAATTAGCAGAGTAGAAACCACTAGCTGCTAATAAATCGTTTTCCGGACATATAACAAATGCAGGTGCTTCAAGGTCAAAATGTGTTTCGATAATTAAACCATTAGCTGTTGTGTAAGATGTTCCATTTATAGTAAACACAGCACTATTATAGTTTCCTGTAGCATTATAGTTAGTAAAATCTATATCGAAATCTACTTCTACTTCCTCACCAACAGCAAATACTTCTGATGGTACTTTAAATATAATATCATCAAATAAAATTTTATTATTAGGACTTGCATTAGACACTTGTTTTCTTAGTGATACTTCTGGAGACATATATTTATTTTCTTCCTCTCCACAACAATCTAATTGTGGATTTTCAGCACATCTTGTATTTAACATTTCTTGATATGTATTTTCTAAAAATGTATTTAGATTTGCTTTAAAATCGACATCTGTATTAAACCTAATATAATCAGAATTCTCTAACGAATTTGTTGTTTGATAGTCTGTTACAGGTTCACTAAAAAGCGTTGTAAGCTTGTTATTTATAAAATTGTCTGCCGCTGTATTGTTAGTTTGTTCAAAAACAATAAAAAATGGTTTAATACCTTTATTGAGTATAGCATTTTCAAATAGTGTTTTGTTAAGACCTACATTATAATGACTAACAAAATAGAAAACAGTTTTTAAACTTTGGCTATCGTAGTTTTTATCTAAAATATCTTGATTTATAACATTAAAAGAATGTCCATAAGTTGAGTTTTGAAGCTGCCATATATTTGCGGAATACCCTCCTACATGTATCTCGCTAACAGCGTCAATTGGTGGTGTTCCACCACCACTAGAATTAGTTGATTGCGGTAAATTATTACTTATAAACTCGTTATTTGCTCTTAATCTTACTGATCCACCAGAAATTGCATCATATCCAGTAAAAGAAAATTCATCCAAATGATTATTAACAAAATCTACTGTTGCATTACCTATATTTTCTCTATCAAAACCGTTAGTTATACTATTAGCACCAGTTCCAGGAACTATACTTGCATATGCAAAATGAAATGGTGTACATTCTACTATTACTTCGCAGCATTCTATAATTTGCTCTCCTGTTTGGTCTATAGTAAAAAATTCATTTTCGGTTGCTCCAGACGGCAAGGTGTATGTTAATGTATAATTACCTCCGTTGTTTGATAAAGCAGTAATTTCAAAATCATAAGTTGGAAATAGATTATATAAATTAAGCCTTAAAATGTATTCATCACCACTATCTGCCGAGAAAAATCGTAAATTAAAAATTTGCTTTGATGTTCCTCCTGGTGAAAGATATGTTATAAACCAATCCACCGTTAAACAACTTGGAATATTTAAATCTGAGTATCCACTTAAATTTAATGACCCTATATCGCTTAAATCTGAATTTAAAGCGTCATGATCTTTCAAAAAGTTTAATATATCTATTAATTCTGAGTCTATATAATTACTGAAATCCTTTTGCAAAATACTTTCACAATCCAAAGGTTCTTCAACAACACATTCTGGAATACAGTTTAAGAGGTTTACACATGTGGTACCTTTAAATACATATTCTTGTATAGAACCATCTGATAGTTGCACTTTTCCTAATAATTGAAATGCATATGTACCATCTATGGTCACTGCAACATCATGAAAAGAATTTGATAAACTTAATATCTCCCATGAACTTCCTATATTACTCCAACTATTAGAATTATCCCAGTTAGAATTTTCGGGTAAATTTAAAGTTATTGGTTTCTCACAAATATTTTCTAAAGATGTGCTAATTACCAACTCGTTTCCGGTAATGGTATTACTAATAGTAAAATTACTTGCTTCAGATTCTTCTCCACCAAGGGCTTCGAACAGGTCTAATACCATAAATCCATCGTTATAAGAATATGGATTTGTAGTTAAATCGTTTCGAGACATGAACCCGTTTAAAAATAATTCTAAGTCTACTTGAATTTTACATTTTCCTGTTTGATTGTAATAATCATTAATAACATCATCTGGATCTATTGTAGGTGGTAAATTAGAGATATCAACTCCTAAATCGTCGAATAAAAAGTCTGATGGTATAAACCTTTTTTCGTACAAATCTATTCCAGAAGTTCCTTGGCTACCGTAAATAGATGAAGATGATGAGCTACAGATTTGATTCGCAGAGGCATTTCTAAAACCATTTATAGTTCCTTGATTGTTATAAGTACTTATTAAATCTATAAAACTATTAACATTTCTTTGTTCTCCACCTAAACAGTGATTTAAACTACCATTTTTTTCGGCATGAATAGAGATAAAAACATCGTATAGGCGAGTTTTTAATCCTTGATAAAAGCCTTTATATAAATTCCAAAACGTTTGCTTTTCTTCCTCATCTAAACTTGCAAACGAATATGGATCGCAAGTAGTTGCTAAATTTCCACATTTAACCATGGTATAGGCTAATTGCGCCATAGAAACACCTGTACCATCGTAATCTGTGCCCATAGCGTATTGCATAAGAGCCTTACGCTCATTGGCATACGTAATAGTTTCTCCTACATATGCTGTATTGAAAAATGGATCACTGTTAACAATATTGTTTGTACTTGCTCCCGAAGACGGAATGAAATTGGCTGTTTGTGCTTCTACATACGTTATCGTAGTACTTAATAAAGTATCAAATTCAAATGATGTTGTCCCTTGATATGAAATAGCACAAATTGACTCGTTGTATCCCAAGTAGCCATATTCTGGATGATATGGCATTAATGATTGTGCCCAATCTGGTTTCCAATTGGTAATAAAATCTGTAATGTACCTAAGATTTTCAGGGTGTATATAATACTTTGAATCTATAAGGTCGCCGTATGCGCTACTAAATGTTGACCCAAAATCTGGTTGTTCGACTAATCCACCTAAACCATCTAATGCAATAGCAGGCAACCATTGGTCATTTACCCAAGTAACTTCTACTAAAGAATTTACTCCTTCATCTTTATAAATCGATACTGGATTTCTCCACGTAAAGGTATTTGAGACATCATTAGGATCATTAATTGCTCCGTTATAATATAATAGATTTGCATCATTGAATACACTCAATTGATCTTGAAAAATAATAGGTTCAATAATATTCTCATTTGCATCATAAGTTAATGTGTAATCTAACCTTCCATATTGACCGTAAGGACTCATATCTGAAATTAACATAGCTTCATTTACATCACAGGTTTGCGATTCTTCACACATATCCACAAGAATTGCAAATCCGTCTTGAAGCTCCTCGATAGCTATCGTAACATTTGGGTCACTTGAGGTAAACGTACTTCCCGATACAGTATAAGATCCAGGTCCAAATAGCATATCTAACTTATTACTTATATAGGCTACAATACCATCGTCTACCATTTCGCAGTCAATTTCATCACAGTCAATAGAGATGAAGTTGGGTATAAAATCTTCCTCGGTTAGTATACATGGAGAATTTTGCAAGTAGTTGTTCCAAGCTTCATTTAAATGAGATTTATTAACCGTTAGTCTTTTTGAAATTCCATATTCACCTATATTCCAAATCCTATCGATTGCATTCGAGGTCTCAGTTGTTCTGGAAAAATCTTTTACACCTTTTTCTGTAATTAATTCTGAATTACAATCATCACTTAGAGCTATATCTACATCATAAACAAACGGAAAAGTAATATCTGCACATTCCTCATCAAAAGTAAAGTTCCCTGTATACTCTAACTCATATTCCAACTTGTATTCTGAGAAATTTTCTATGACTACAATTTGCTTATCTAATCTAAGCCCGTCTTGTAAAACCCCAAAATTACCTGTGGCGTATCTATTATTATTGTCTTCTGGTGTATCTGTATCGCTTTCATTTAGCTTATTTAATAAATCTGTGGCTACTCTACCATGTAATACTCCTGCATTGTCTATTTCGTCATCTAAAGGTAATAATATATGTTCTGTTTCACCTGTTTCTGGATTTGTTTTAGAAGGATTGCCACCTGCTAATGCCGTTGCTATAGTTCTTCCTTGAGGATCTATATAACTTACACTTACTTGCCCATTAGGGTCTACAACAACATTTTTTTTATAATGTTTGTAGTTTCCCACTTGGTAACCGAATAGTCTATTTAATTCTAAAGAAGAATTTGGTTGAGAATAGAAATATTTCATTTCATGTCCACTACCTATTTGATGTTGAACACCAACACCACTCTTCCTTTTTATCCTACCCGTATTATCTGCTGTATACTCTATTTGACTAAATGGAAAATTATTTGCATCTGGCACAAAGTCCTGAAAGGGTTTCTCACTATCGCTACCATTATTTTTAGAATAATACTTGCTCGCACCAGAAGCAGTATCCATACCAAAAAGATTTACATCACAAGTTGGATCGGATCCTGGTGGGGTACTTATATCCCAATCAAAATCTTTAGCAGAATAAATGGCCAAATTTCCTGTATTTGGATCAATAACTTGCTCACTTAAATTGAAGTTAGGATAGTATTTAATTTTATTCTTTCCGGTTGGCACAGGTAACACTTCAATTGCTGGTCTTCCCTGCATATCGTAAATAACCTCTCCTACTATAGCGTTGTCATCACTATTAATTTTTGTAACTGTTTGACGGTTTCTCAATGTACCGTCAAAGTAACTTACTACAGATTTATTTTTACCATCTTCAGCGTAGCTAGATTGAAATTGCCAGTTTTTTGCCTCTTCATGTGAAGTACTGAATAAATATAAATGTGCCCAATCTCCTACTTTTAATTCTCCATTTGTTCCTGAAGTCCAATCACCGTAATACCGCTTTTTTATGTTTTCTTGAAAGCGAGTAACTACCCTTAACCTATAAATTATGTAACCTCTTGAATATATTAAGGGTATCTCAAAAGATGTTTGTTTAGTTTCTATTCTAGTGCTATTTAACTCAAAATCTCTAACTGAAAAGTCTATAGCGTTGGCAGGACGAGTAGGCGAATTTAGACCATAATTATCTATCCAAGTCCATTCTAATTCAAATTCTTCTGCGGCATTTAAAACTGCGTTACTTGAATTTGACCAATCAATTTTTAAAGCACAAGGATTTGAAGAAGAAGGTAATTCTTGATAAGATAAACTTGGTAAAGTATCCGGTGGTAATTCGTAATATCTATCAACTTTAAACCCTAATTCTATAGAAATATTTTCTGGAATAAAATCTAAAGCATCACCATTGGGTTTAAAGGCTTTAGAAGAAGTAACTATTATTTTTATTCCATATCTATTCTTAATTTCAAAATAAGTCTCATCTACATATTGAAAATTACCTGCGTCTTTATTATACTCAATTTTAAAAGTTTTTTCCTCACCCGCAGAAGATTCTACGGTACCATCTGGTAAAATAGGGTATACCTTGGCAGTGAGCGCATAGGTGAAATTTTCATAAAATGGGATATCATCATTAATATTAAGTCTCAAGTAGGCTGTAGGATTAACTGATATTACATTGACACTACCTAATTCTGGATCCACAAATTGATATGATGAAGGCAATGAATTTACCGGTATTGGACCATTGGTAAATTGTTTTTCATTAGCAAAGCCAGAAAATGACAGAAGTATAATTACAGCTGATAGTAAATTGTTTCTTAAAAAAACCAAATAATTCATGTGGTTAAATTTTAGTTAGTAACTCTTATTGAGCTAAAATGATTTCAAAATCTTTATATTGATTAACACCAATTATTTTAATAGGTGTTACTTTTATGTATGTCTCTTGCGAAAATGCACTCTTGTTGATTTTAACTTTAGAGTTAAAATTTGAATAGGCAATTTCTAATCTAGGAAAATCTACCAATTCATCGGTTTTATTTTTTAATCTATTTTTTTCGTAAAATGAAAAATCCTTTAATTCTGAATAATAGATAACTACTTTTTTCTGATGGTACGTTTCTTTATCGATATGTATCTCTAATCTTGATGTTGGGAGACTTGAATATTCTTTAACATTAAAGCTAATTTTATATAATCCATCCTTCTCTTGTAACTCACCTTTATTATAATAGGTATAAATTAAATCTGGGTTAATTTGATCCAAACTTGGGAATGTTTTTTCTGATGACAAACCAACCATCATCGCTTTTTCTTCTGTGTTTAATTTAATAAAACCATTAGGCATTTCTATATGTTTCATTGCACCAATTTCTTGGTACTTTGTTCCATTATTTAAAGCCATTGTACCTGTATACTCTTCATAAACTTTACTTCCATCTGCACCTTTATATAGTTTATAATCCAAATCAACTTGATATTCTAATAATTTCTTTTTAGTCTCCGTAAATTTCATAAAAACCTCGTCAAAGGTCTGTGAATAGATACAGGTAAAACTAAATAGAAATATTATAGTGCTAATGTTTTTCATTATTCTTTTGTTGCGCTTTTAGATCTTGTTTCTTGAATTGTAAAAACTCCTTTTTCTGTCTCTTTTTTAACTCTAATTAGGCCTCCTTCTTCATCATATTCGTACATGGTCGCATAATTGTTTTCGTCTAATTCTGCCATTAAACGTTGTGTTATAGGGTCGTATACAAAACTTTTCATATTGCCGTTAAATGGATGAATTCTTATATCATCATAAAATGCATCTACTCGTTTTACAGGACTACTTGTTGTAAATAATTCCGAAAGTTCTCTACAGCTAACATTTGCTATTTCGGATACTGAATATGCTTTCTGATCACGTACAATTCTTGGATTACTAACAAGTATATATGGCGAGATAAATGGTGGAGGTGTGTTATTTGGTACATTTAATTTATAAACGGTATCTGGCAATAATTCAGATCCTGATCTTAATACCATTTTTTTTGTGGGCTTTCCATCACAATTAGAAAAATCGTCTAACACAAAAGTAACCTCATATTCTCTAAGAACACCTGGGTATTTAAAAGGTGGTAAAGGATCAAAATATGGAGATAAATCTACAGGTCCTGGAGGACCAACAATTACGGAATTAGCATTATTTAAATCTATTCTAACTTTCGTAGCAGTAATAGGTACAAAAAACTCTCCTACAATACGTTGCCAACCTTCAATTATTTCTCCTGAAGGAGTAAATGAAAATTCTTGCTCTACTTGGTCTCCTTGAAGAAAGATTACATCTACTTTAGCACTTTGGTAGGTGATAACTTGTTTTTGTCTGTCTTCTTTAACCCAAGCACTTACAATATATTTATCGCCTTTTTCTAATTCAAAAGAATTACATGGGCATTCTTTAGTATCTGGACTACAATTATTAACGATATGAACTTTTACATAAAAACGTTTAGAAGAAAACATCTCTGCATAATAATTAGTACACACTGCATTCGGGTAACCAAATTCTTGAATCCAAAATTCATCGCCGTTTTGCAGAGGTGTGTTCCCTCCATTACTTTGAGTTGGGTCAAAAATTAAATCATTACCAAATTGTGATCCCCAAATATAAATTGGATTTCCTGTACCTTCAGCTAACAATTGCAAACTATCAAATGTTGGATTATCTATACTACAGAAATACTGGTCTGGATTTGTATATGTTGTTATTAGGTCTCTTAATTTAATAGTTAATGTTTTATATTCTTCACTTGCATTATCAAAGTGATAGTCATCACAAGTACTACTTATTTTAAAATAAAATACTTCATCGCAATTAACTAATAGATCACTAAACTCTGTTACCATATTATCATAATCAGAATTATTAATTTGAATTTTATTTCCAGAACCATCATCCTTATACATAATATATGTAAAACCAGTATATTGCAAAAAACCTTGACCATTTGGAGATGCGGTAGTATCCATAACTCCTTGCTGTCCTATCATGAACAAATTAAACATGGCTTTGTAGGTTAATTCATCTTCTTGAACACCATCATAATCTAAGTCATTCAAACCATCTGTAAAATAAACTCTGTCTAATGATCTACTGACATTTCTAAATTCATTTGTAATGTTAATGTTAAACTCATTTGAGTATATAGGTGAGCATAATTGAGTTGGATTTCCATTGCCGTCAGTAGGGTTCGATGGTATATATTCTATTTTATAAGATGCATCACTAACAAGACTTGAAAACATAGATGTTAAATCTATCGAAAAGTGAGAAAAAGAGCCATCGAGATTAAATACAGGATTATCCAGTAACATTGTACCTACTGGAGAAGTACGCCATAAACGGTACTGACCGTCTTGGTAATCTAAAGGCTGGTTGGAATCTAAACTTATTAGTGGTATTTGTAATTCATCATCTACATCACATACACTTAAATCAACATAGCTATTACCTAATTTAGGGCCAACATAAGGTTCTGAATTAGTTTCTGTAATATTCCCAATAGTTACTTGTAATGATTGAATATTACAAGTCCCCCCATTATTACCTAATACTGCACTATTTTTTGGATACATGGTTATTACATCTCCAGCATTAACTTGTGTATTACTAGAAATTATTTGACCTTGACTGTTATAATAAGTAATATAATTGTAAGATGAATTTGTATCAATATCTCTAACAGTTGCTTGTTCTCCACAATCTGTAGTTATATCTTGATTTGCATCTCCTGTTAACGGTTGATCATTACTTAAAGTGATTACAAAAATTCTATCAACAAGACTATACTGCTCATAAGGATGTCCATTAGGTAGTGCTTTGACCCTAATACGAAATTGAATATTTCTTCTTTGACTATTATACATCCCTAAATAGATTCTTAAAGCATCTAAGTCAATGTTATTCTGCCCAATAAAGGAGTTCTCTCCAATTGGATTTGCAAAAGAAATAGGTATTAATTCGTACTCTAAATCTGTAGGAGCAACTTCATTAGGGTTATTAAGGTTTATAATAATAGGCGTTAAAGTGTATGAACCTTGAGAGACACAAAGGTTAATTCCCAAAAACCCACTTCCTATATCAACCATATTTGGATCGTCAGTATTCATTAAGTAGTTTCCCTGTGAAAATGATAGACAAGTAAAACCGAATAATAATATGTATATAATTTTTTTCATCTCTACTATTTTAGTTTAAGTCAAATCTTACAGGCGTGCAACTTGCCGAATTACACTTTAGGTCTATATAAGTATTATCTGGTGTGCCATCTTGACAAGAGACTATTTCGACAAAAGCGTCTTGGCTAAATGGAAGATTTATGCTTCCGTTACTTGCAGATGAATTAGTAATGTTTGCCAGTTCATTACCATCTCTATCAAATACACGAATAAAAGTTTCAGTCTGGTCTACGTTAACATCGTACTCTACTAAAGTGCAATTAGCTCTAATTAAATATGTCTTTGAGCATGGATTACTTCCAGAGTCGTCTAGAAGCACCAGAATTCCACTAGGTACTGTTTCACAAGGGTTTTCGTTATAACCATCTAGGTTTTTAAGCAAGGACACATTACGATTTCTTGGCACCATTAAACTCGAACGTCCAGTATGTGAGGTTTTCTCTGTTATTATAATTTCATTAGTTAACTCATCATTAAACCCAAAATGCGCATTTACCGGCTCTGTCGATGTACCAGATATATCTGGAGTGTAGTCGTAATCTTCAAAACCATCAAAAGCTAATTCTTGATATTTTGTGTTAGATCCTACTGCAGTAGGTAAAGTATATCTATATCCATATTGTGCAGCAGAGTAGCGATTTAAGGCATCTTTATTTTCTAATTCCGCACCGTATGGACTGTATCTTGTTACTTCGCTTGCAAAGGTCCAATTTGTAGTATCTTTACTCCATGTACCAGAGTTATTGACCCTATAAAATGGTGTGAAAGTTTTAAAGAAGCCTTCCTTACGCGGGTTGTACCCTAATGCTCCATTGTTTCTGGCTGTTAGGTATGCGTAAGATTTTATTGCTCTTGTTTCTCCTTTAATATTATATATGTATGGATTAAAGCCTAACATATTTATATCTGTAATATTACCATCACTATCAAATAAGTCTTGAGCCTCATTGTAAGGTAATCTAAATTCACATTGACTATTCCAGGCATCACTATATTCTATTGCACTTGCATTAACAACTTTAAACTGTGAAAAATCCGTATTATAATTTATATGGTCTGCATTATCTAATTCACCATTTCCATTAGAATCTAAAGGATTTTCTTGTGTTGTAATAGAGGCCATACTTGCCATTGGTTGGTTTTTATAGCCAGAGCGGTACACTTTAAATGATCTATTATTAATCGTTTGTATTTGCCCATTGGCATCCATTAGTTTTACTCTATTATTAGCGTCTCTCTCTGCAACCCATAAAACACCAACACCGTCAACAATAAGTTTATCGCCTTCTATTAGTGTATGATTAATTATATGTGAAGAAGATGTATTGAAAGGGTTTAAAATAGAATGAAATTCACCAGATGCATTTAATCTACCACTTAAATTAATATTTGTGCTCGCAGATTTTAATTGCGCATAATTCCAGTTTGCAGGGTAATTAAAATTAAAGTAGTGATCACCATATTCATTAATTGTTTTTGTAAGTAAAACATCGCCTGTTTGCGCATCGAAAGCTAAATTCTCAGTTTCTACTGAAGACCCTAAATCATAAGCCACTTTTTTAGTCATAATTCCTGTTCTATGTATAACTTTTGTAGCTGTAGCCATCTTTAAATCGTTTTTATCTGTTTGTATTACTGGAAAAACAAATCCTAATGGAATTGGAATTCCAAATAATCCTAATAATACTGATAAATTTCCATCAAAACCTCCAACTACTGTTTCTGTTGTATTGCGCCTAAAGTCTGTAATCATGTCATACTGAACACCAATTAGACTGTTATCTAATTTTCCATCAGTTTTTACAACTGGCAGCTTATTGTTTAGTTTTTTATCATTTTCTGAATCTAATGAGTAAAAGTAATCGACTCCAGATAAATACTCACCCGGTTCTTGTGACTCAGATTTTACACGTTGACTTTTTTGTTTACCGTTCATATCGTTAGTTTCTACTGTAAACCCTTGTGATAATGCGATAGTACTTCTTGTTTTCACTTTTAGTAACCTTCCTATAAATCCACTGGTATCGAATCTACTTGTTATATCTGTGTGATCTGTAATTGTTGGAAAATCTCTTGATGTAAAAAATTCGTTAATAACTTCCCCTGTTGCATGTTTCTTTACAACTATTGAAGGGTCATCTTGATTCACACGTTCTAAATTTTTAACAACAACCTTAGAATAAGTAATAGTTGGTGAAGGAAACAATGATTCTCCTAATGGTTTTTCTATATAGTTAGATTCTTTAGGTGCTTGTAATCTCAGTGCATCATCATAAAATGGTTGAACAAAAGGATTTTCTCTTGAGCCATTAGGCTCAAAAGTTGCTACTCCAGAGCTTAAACCTAAATCATCATCATAATTATATTCCTGTCCATAATTTCTTTTATAAAATTCATTATCAAGATTATCTGTCATGACATCCCAATTATCTAATAATTGAATTTTTTTAACTCTTAATCCTCCGCCATATTTTCTGCCTTTAGCATGATATAACCTTACCCAAGATTTTTCTTCAATAAATTTTCTTGCATTTTTTTTGCGCTGTAACACTTGATTTGGGCCTTGAAATATTTCAGCAATATTTCCAAAAGCACTCAAAACGGCTTGCCCTACTTGAAGGAAATCTCCAGGTCCATCAAAATTTGCATCTGGTAAATCATAAACGCGTCTATTTAAATATTTTCTTGAAAAGTACCATCCAGCTTTAGAAACTGGATTAACTTGTATTCCAGAATTAAAAATACCACCTTCTCTATCTACACTTTTAAATTTTACCGAAGCATATGTTTTACCGTTAGATTGATATATACTTATTTGTCCTGTATCTAAAATCGCATAACCTGTAACGTAGTCGTATTCGTTTTGCGTTGTATTAAGTAAAAACTTAAAGTAAAGCGGGTTAGTTTCACTACCTATATATCCAAGTCCAGCATTTTCTGTATCTAATAAATAGTTTTCTTTGAATTCATTAGGAGTAATTCCAGTATCAGGAATTTCAATATGCATAAAATAATTATGATCCGTACCATTATATAATATCTCTCCTCCAGGGTTACCAGTACTTTGATTATTTACACCTGCAATTTTAAACATTTGCATTGCTTTGCGATCCTGTACATATCTATAATCGTCTGACTCCATTTCGAGTTCGAGTTTACCTCCTGAAGGCAAATTAATAGACGATAATGTCCAAGCATTTGCATTTTTATCTGCTGCCTCTTTTATTTGGTTTTGATCCACAAAAGGAAATTCGGCTGTGGTTAATGGGCCTGAAGTGACACTACATCCTGTTGCCGTATTTTCTTTGTAATAACCCCATATATCATGACCTTTTAAATTGTAATTTGGGTTCGATTCATTATAATTAAATTCATATGGCGTGTATTTACCCATATTAGAATTTCTATAAGTGAAATATACTTTCTTAAGTGTTAACTTACCTGTAGACTCCTCAATCCCATCATTATCATCGTCTACAAAAGTGCCATCGTTATTTTCTAAGTTTCTACACAATAGATAATCATATTCGAAATGTGCTACTTTTATAGGCTCTGCTGTAGAAGGATTTGCATCATATTCAGGTCTTGAATACAGACTGATACTGTCAATTTTTTTCATTCTACCAGATCCTTGACCACCATTTTCACCTGCTGTTCCAATTGCATCACTTCGATCACTTAAAGTAAATATAGCTACGTGGGTTTTTGTTTCTATTTTCTTTAAAAACTTTAATTCTTTTGTACCATATACGTAACTCGCTTTTTGGTCTTCATCTTCTGTATTTAGTCCAGCATTATATAATGCTTTGTTAGATGAAAAAGGTGATCGCCATCTATAATCGTTTGTAGTTACATAACTAAATTTTGTATAAGCACCCAAATCATCTAAAGTAGGTCCATTACCAGTAATATCTTCATAATCTGAAGACAATACAGAACTTAAAGCGTAACTGTGCGCATATGCAGGTGTATTTATTGCGTTGAAAAAGTGGTCTTTACCTTTATTATTTCCCACGCCATTATTTGTGCTTCCAGGCGAATAACTTACCAATCCTGTTGCGCAATTTGGGTTATTATTTCCTATTGGCAATGCAAAAGTAACTTCCCGCTTTGTTTTATTATATGCCGTTTCCCCAAAAACATAACGACTACCATCGCCTTTAATAATTTTAATACCTGCATTATGATGGTCTTTTGCTAAACTATTAATTTTTATTAAGCCATCTCCAGCTGCGATTGCATCTTTTTTAGTTATCATTTGAACAGTTTGCGTTCTTGGAATACGAGAATTTCTTTTAACTTTATTTATTAAACTATTTACATAGTTAATACTCAAGTCTGGATTATACTTTTTTACTTGATATTTGCTATTTGTTTCTCTATTAAATTTTCCTCCAACAATATCAAATTTTAGTGGAGAGACATCATACATCTTATTCTCAAATAAATCAATTTGAGAATCCCCAGATAATTCTCCAACCATTTTATGATAAACAGGTTCGTAACCAATTACCTGACTAGGATTTTCACTATCGTATACAAATTTGTTCAATGCTTGAGTATTCCATACACCAGAAAAACTGTTTGATGCATTAATTTTAACATCTACACCACCCTCTGCATACGCACCTACACCTAATTCTACACCTACATTACCGCCTATTCCAAAGTTGCCACTATTTACATCGTAGATAGTACCAACCTCACTTCTAAATGGTCTAAATATTCCACCAGCACCTTGAGCTTGAACTGAATAAGTGTCATAGGTGTAATTAGTTAATGGTAAAACATTTGTTCGTTCACTTACTGTGCGATCATTTTCTCTATTAAAGTCTAATATGCTTGTACCTACAGCTCCGTTTTCAGTATTGGAATAGCCGAAAGCACTAATTTGCTTATTTTTTTCATCGTTTTGAAGGTTTTGTAGTGTAGCCCAACCTTGTATACGAGCATCGCCTTCAAAACCAAATATTTCCACCCCAAAACCCAAGTTTAAAGATAAATTTAGATTAGTATATGACAAGTCATTTTGTGGCGTAAATAGCATATTATCGTTAAACGATAATCCAATACTTGCGCTACCCTCTGCTGCGCCTGAAGCACTAGTTCTTATTACCTCTTTATTTTTTACATACGATTTAGAACCTCCAGTTAGTTTAGTCACGCTAGCGTTAAAAGTTGGTAATGACTGACGAGAATTGAGTCCAATTCCTAAAGTTGTTTTAAACCCGTTAACAGCACTGGTTGTTTTATCTTTTCCTTTTTCTTTTATACTTACACTAGCATTCACATTTGCTCCTTCTCCATTAGTTGCCCCAACATTAAAATTTAACCCTACATTATTAGAGATATCAAAACTTGGGCCAAAGGAGCTGTTAAAAGTGATACCATTATAATTATTAAACTTTACACCTAAACTTGCACTTAAGCTAACTGGTAAAAAATCATCTGTGTCGAAACCTAAAATTGGCAGTCTTAAACTCGTGTTTACTCCAAAAGTATTATTAGGTCTAATGTTATTTTCGTAGATCATTTTATCACCATTAAAATCATCTGGAATACCACGAACATTTCTTGCAATTTGGCCTACATTCATATTCCAACCTAGTCCAACCCACGAAGCTTCTTGGCCCATTGCTATCCCAGAGTCGTATGCTAAATTTATGGGATAACCACCCACATCCATTATGGGTAGATTATAATTAAAATCACCACTAGAGAGGTTTACCATATCTGAAGTACCAATAGGTGTGAACGAGTTAAATTCTGGTTGCGAAGGTCCACTAGTTAATGCATAAGCAGCTGTTGGCTGAACAATTGTAATAACTAATTGAAATGCTAAATAACAAGCGAGTACTTTTGTAAACTTACCTTTTCTTACTTTTTTAAAGCTCATATTCTTATAACTTAAGTGGTTTCTCTTTGAAACTAAATTTTATTATTCCGTTACCAAATAACTGATCATTATATATTAATTGAATGGTATCATCTTCAGGAATATTCCCAAAATAAAGCAACACCCTTTTAAACGGCGCTACTTTAAAATTTCTTTCTAATATTGCTCCAGAGCATTTAATGGTATCACCTGAGGATGCAACTACAGAGTAATCGTTTTGAATTTTAAATGCCATATATTTTACTGTCTCTTCGTAATTTTTACTGGTAAATTTGTCTAAAAACAAATCTTTTTCTTCATCATGATGAAATTGAAATTCCACAACTCGCTCACTATTATTAGCCTTACTAATGGAATCTATTTTTCTTAAATCACTATATCCTTCTTGTTTAATAATATAATATTCAATAGGTACTTCTGTGGCTGTATAATTTATATTATTAATATATTGGTTTATTTTTTTTGTTTTCCAACCTCCGTCTGAAAGATTACTCAATCTTAAATTAACATCTTCAATTGTTTCACTGCTTTTATCGTTGTTACATGAAAAAACAAAAAAAAAGATACTTGTTATAACAAAATAAAATCTATTCAATTCCATCATATTTAGAATTGGCATAAGAAATTATATCTTTTGTTATATTAAAATCTTCTTTAGAATACATAATATTGCCATTACCAGATGCACCAAAAATTATATCGCAATCATTTTGTTTCCCATAGTCTATTATATAACCGTTTAGGCGATCCCAAACTTGTTCGCTAACAGAATTTGTAAAGTAATCTTGGAATTCTTCTAACTTAGTATTCTCTTGCTGTAAATTGTATTGAAGAAGCTTATCTTCTTTTTTCTCTTTTATAGACATTTGAAACAATTGGTATAAGCTATCTACTTTTTTGGCTTGTTTTTTAATTTTATTGGAGTGCAATTCATTCATCTCTTTAGACATTTTGAATTCATTAAACAACTCAACATTATCTACATAAAATGTCTTAATGTTGTTGTTAAAGTACATGACTAAAACAAGACATAGAATTATTAAAATAACTATAGAATTAACTAAAGGAAGTAATTTTTTCAATGATTGTGGTTAATGGTTAGGTTACCTAAATATACACATAAAATGCAACTGCGGCTTGTTTTAATAAAAAAAATATCTTGTTTTTTTATTAAAAAAGAAATAAAGCACTGAATTTCAGTGGTTTATTTAAAGATATAATTACAATTAATTATAGGAGTGAAGATTTACGATATATTACTATTTTTCAAAAAAATTAATGATAATAAAATATCTATTCTAAATATAAATATCTGCTTTACTATCAATTACTTTCTTTATTGTAACCCATCTATGCTGGACTCCTTGACCCAATTTTTGAAATGTTCAAGCATAAAAACTCAATTGGTTTCCAATAGATAAAGCTTCAATGTCATGTCTAACATTGCGAAAATTTTGCTAAAACAAATCGTTTTTTTGGTTAAACGTTTTAAAATTCTTAATCTTTTTAAAGAGTAGTTTTTTTTAAGCTCTATATCTATCTTAGATATCATTTTAGGGAAGAACTCAAGTACTGAAAGTTTTGTTCGATTCTTCTACAAAAATGAACATACTGAAGAAACAAAAAATCTTATCTTATTATTAAGATTTTTAATGGTAACACATTTATTGGTGCACAGTTAATACTGTACTCGTATTTAACTTTTTTAATGTGGAGATAACCTTAGATTTATAGAGACCAATTTTTCTTAACAAATCTGGTTTTTTATCTATAATACACATAATCCCATCAAGGTGAGACGTTGCATAATCTTTTAGACGAAATTTTGGCTGTATATATTCTACATCTATTTGTTTACCTAAAACTAACTTTAAAAAGATAATTAACGATTCTAAATTATCTACTGCATCACTTGTTAACGTATTTTGTTCTTCTAAAACTAAAATACCAATATTAATAGTTGTGTTTTCTAATGCTTTAACGAATTTACCTATCTCTATTGTATTAATTTTCTGTTTAAAATCTGAAGCAATAGTTAAGTAAACACCATTATTAACAGATGCATGTGGCGGAACGACTAATATTGGGCAAGATCTAATTTTTTCTAATATACTTTCAATATTCTTACCTGCTGTTTTTTCTACGCTACTTGTAAGAATTATTAAATCTATATCTATTTCCTCAATAGTCTTTTTAATACCATCTACAAGGCTCATATACTCAGAAATGGCATTAAACTCATGTTTATCATTTTTAGGTGTAAGTGTATAACGCGCTACTAATTTTCCTAATTTTTGTAAAGATTCTCTTTTAGGTTTATCGAACCAATCATCATCGGCATGAAGCATTTCAATTGCATTTAAACCTGATGCATTGTAAGTATACGTGTTTAAGAAGTAAAATTCGCAATACTCATTTGCAAAAAGTTTGGTAATATAATCTACAGTCTGGTAACAGTTAAGTGAGAAATCTGTTGGAATTAAAATCTTTTTCATCTTGCTTATATTTAAAGTGATTAATTTGACTTTTGTTAAGGTAACCGTGAAAAATTTGCTCTTTCACGGTTGTTAAAACACAAGAATTAATAAGGACTATTATATATGCTATTCATCAATTTTAAACTCTGTGTTTCCTTATTAAAATCTTATTTACTTTGGTACTTTCTAACGAGCATATAAAACTTAATTCTAAACGTGGTACACTCCTCAACAAAACGTATATAGGTATCTCGTTTTTGCTCGTGTATTTTTAGCCTGTTTATATCATATTCTACCCTTCCATATTCAAATTCGGTTTTAAGCTCTTGTTCGTATTTACAAAAATTTGCCATACTTAACGCATTTTTTCTGCGCATCGCCAGAATTGTACTCGAAACCGATACGTCTTTTAACAGCTGTTTTTCAATGATGGACAAATGATCTAATTCGCTATTAAAAGATTCGAGCATTCTCATCCAAGTATTTAACTCTCTTAAATCTTTTTGTATGCACAGTCTTCTATGCGCATCTATTTTATGTATTGTAATTGATGTCAAATGCTACCGTATAAAAAGAAATTAATGTATGTTTAACAAACTAAACTTGCCCTGAACTTTACTAAAAAACTCATCTTTAAGTCTTCTGTATTTATCTAAATGATATAAATAGCTTCTTCGGTAACTTTCGTGTTCTGTAATGTAAACCATATCACATTGAGCGTCTTCACATTCTACAATATTAGATCTTGAATTAGAATATTTTTGAAGCGCATTTAAAAGTGTTTCATTTTCAACTTGTTTTTTCTGAAAACGTGCTACAACATTAGCATCATCCAATTTGTTTTTTAGATCTTTGCTGGATATCCCAATTAAATTTACTAATTCTTTCTTGATGTATTTTAGATGATTGATCCAATTATCTAACTCCATTGTATTGATTTTATGCGTGACATCTACATTCGTATCGTGATTGTAGATTTCTGTATTTAAAGTTCTCATAATTTTTAATTTTAAATGGTTAAATCAAGTCCAATAAGGGATTCTTCCTGAGTGACATCAATGATTTTTATCTCTTGTTCTCCAGATGGAAAATCCCACAAAATAGTATCGCCTTTCGAATAGCCTATTAAAGCAGATCCCATTGGTGTAAGAATAGAAATTTTGTTTTGTTTTATATCCTTATCCACTGGAATTACAACTTGTAATTGCTTCTCTATGCCACTTTCTAACACCAATGTTACCATGCTGTTAAATCTAATAACATCCTTAGGCACCTCTTTTTCATCTACAATGTGAGCCGTTTTTAACTCTTCGTATAAATGCATTAAGCACCTTTGTGTTTCATGATCTTCTACATAGCCAGAAATATTGAGTATGCGTTTTAAATAGACATACTCTTTCTTTTCTAATATTAAACTTCCGTATTTCATATCTTTATTTTTTAAAATTATCAAGGGAAAATTCCTCGTTGTATGTATGCTTTTTCAATACGTCTTATCGCTAAACAAAAGGCAGCTGTACGCATATCTAAATCTTCTTTTTTAGCATAATCATACACTTTATTAAAAGATTCTTTCATCTTTTTATCCAGTTTTGCCATAACTTCATCCAATTGCCAGATTTCTCCATTTCGGTTTTGCAGCCATTCAAAATAACTACCTACTACTCCACCAGAATTGCATAAAATGTCTGGAATAATGGTCACTCCTTTTTCTAATAAAATTTTCTCGCCTTCAACATTTGTAGGACCATTTGCACCTTCTGCAATAAGCGTTGCTTTAATTTTGGAGGCATTTTCTTTAGTTATCTGGTTTCCTAATGCTGCAGGAATACAGATATCGCAATCTAAACTGAAAAATTTATTTTTATCTACAGGTGTCGCATTTGGAAAATCTACTATACTACCCTCGTTAATTTGCATGTACTTAAACAAATCACTAACAGCGATCCCTTTTTGGTTTTGTATACTACCAAAAGCATCTTGAACTCCTACTAAAATGGCGCCATCCTTTTCTAAGAAATGTGCTGCCCAAAAACCAACATTACCAAAACCTTGAACGATGTATTTTTTGCCTTTTAAGCCCGCTTTATTTTTTTCTGCCCAAAATTTTATTGATAAATACACACCATAACCAGTGGCTCTATCTCTGCCTTCTAATCCGCCACTTCCATCTGGCTTTCCTGTAACCACGTGCTGATTTGCAGTACGTTCTGCTGGCGGACGCGTACTCATGTAAGTATCTGCAATCCAGGCCATAGTCTGGCTACTTGTATTTACATCTGGTGCAGGAATATCGTGTTCCGGACCAATATTATCTGCCAGCGCAAACGTAAAACGCCTTGTAATACGCTCTAATTCTCCTTGTGAGTATTTTGAAGGGTCTATTTTTATTCCTCCTTTACCTCCACCATAAGGCAAACCTGCCAGTGAGGTTTTCCAAGTCATCCACATAGCTAATGCTCTTGCAGCATCTATATCAACCGTTGGATGGTAACGTAAACCGCCTTTATACGGACCTAATGCGTTATTATGTTGTACACGATACCCAGTAAAAATTTCTACTTCACCATTATCCATTTTTACAGGAAAGTTTACTACAATCTCATTATTAGTAATGCTTAAAATTTTTCTAATATTTGGGTGCAAATTAATCTGGTCTGCAGCACTGTTAAATTGCTCCATTACATTATCCATCATACCTCTTACAGGTAGTTTTTTGGTTGCTTTTTTTAAATCTGCTGTTAATGTTGTCATTATATAATAGGTTTATAATTATAGTTCTGTTAAGATTTCTAACTAAAATATCTGTTCGTTATCGATCTTTCGTTATATTTATTAATAAGGTATTGATGTCTCATTGTTCTTTTGTTAGACATTCTTATTCTTGAAATTTTATCTGTTATTGCTGTTATTATTGTTTTAAAAATCATAGTCTTTAGTATTAAATTTGTTAAACTAACTCCAGTATACGTTCTTGTTTTAAGGATGGTTGTAAATCCTCCTTGTTTAGCTCGATATCATCAAACTCACTACAAGACCAAACCTTGTCCTTTTGGGCTGTTAACACACACGAGTTAATATGTATGCAACTGGGACAAATATTAAAGTGATTCATAATTAAACTATTAATGTTATTCACATACCAAAAGGCAATCTGAGTGCCAATGGATATGCCATTAATACGCATAAACAAGCAAACCCTTATAAACAAAGGGTTTTAAATGTAATAAGAGAATTTTTAATATTTATTGAAGTGGTACAAAAGTACCCAACTGAGTAAAAATGTATCAGTGAAAAATGACTATTCTGAAAGTTTTTGACGAATGGTTTTTCGGTCTATTTGAAGAATTTCTGCTGCTTTTGTTTTATTATTTCCTGTGGCACGTAAGACTTTTTCTATATATTGTTTTTCAATTACTTTTAATGGTAATAACTTATCATCTGAAAAATTAAGAACATATTTTAAATGTTCTGGTAAATGGGCTACCTCAACAATTTTATCGCACATAATCACCGCTCGTTGTATGACATTTTCGAGTTCTCTTATATTGCCTGGCCAATTGTAACGCTTTAAAACATCTAAAGCTTCCGCAGAAATTTTAACAAATCTATCTTTGTATTCTATGCCATATTTAAAGAGAAATTTGTCGACCAATATTGAAATATCATCTTTTCGTTCTCTTAATGGCGCAACATTAATCTCCACCACAGTTAACCTGTAATACAAATCTTCTCTAAACGTTTGCTTTTTTATCATGTCGCGCAAATCGCTATTGGTAGCTGCGATAATACGAACGTCTATTTTTACGGCTTTTGTAGCACCAACTTTTACCACTTCTTTTTCTTGTAGCACACGTAACAAGCGTGATTGTACTGCTAATGAAGCATTGCCAATTTCATCTAACAAAATAGTGCCTCCATTTGCGGCTTGAAAAAAGCCTTCTCTATTTGTTTCTGCACCTGTAAATGCACCTTTTAAATACCCAAACAACTCGGCTTCCAATAGGTTTTCTGGAATACCGCCACAATTTACAGCAATAAATGGTGCTCTGGAAAATTTACCCTGATAGTGAATAGCACGTGCCACCAACTCTTTACCTGTACCACTTTCACCTTTAATAAAAACGGTGGCTTTGTTGTCTTTTACGCGTTCTATAATTTGAATAATGTCTTTTGTTTTTTCAGAGTTACCAATAATTTCGCCATAGGCTTTATTTTTTTCTTCTGAAGATGACTTAAAATGTTCTGTTTTATCTTCGGAAGGAATTAACGTTTTATCTAAAGCCGTTTTTAATTCGTCTTTTGTAAACGGTTTGGTTAAATAATCGACCACTCCAGATTTAATAGCCACTAAGGAACCTTGAACCGATGGATAACCAGTAACAACCAATTTAGGAAGATTTGGATAATGCTCTGAAACAAATTTTATAAGTTCGAAACCATCAACTTCAGGCATTTTTAAATCGGTAATCAACAAATCGATTTTAGTGTCACGTAAAATAATAACAGCTTCCTTTACAGAAATGGCTTTAAATGTGTGATAATTCCATGATTGAAGATGACGCTGTAATAATTCTAAGATATTAACATCATCATCAACAATAAGTATATTTTCTTTACGTAATTGCATTGCTAAAATTAATTTTTAGAAAGTGTTATGGTAAATATAGCACCTTTTTTAATGCTATTTTCTGCTGTTATTGTGCCTTTATGCGAAGCCACTATGCCATGAACCACACTTAATCCTAATCCAGAGCCATCGCCAGTTGGTTTGGTAGTAAAAAACGGTTGAAACACTTTTTCTAAATCGCCAGCTGCAAAGCCTTTACCTTCATCTGATATTTTAAGAACAACCTCTTTTTGGGTTTCGAAAGCCTCAATTAAAACCAATCCTTCTTTAGGTGAAAAATAAATGGCATTTATTAATAAATTAAAAATAATTTGTGTGAGTTGTATTGGGTCTGCTTTTAACCAAATCTCTTTAGATTCTATTTTTATAATATACTTTACTTGTTCTTTTTTAAAAGTAGCTTCTAATAAATTAATGGCATCTTTTAAATGTGGCACAAGGTTAATACGTTTCATTTCCTGAGGCATTTCGCAAGCAAAAAACATTAATTTTTTTACGACTTCTCGGGAAAATATGGCATTATTTATAATTTTATCAATATCGCTTGTAGCTGGATTATTATTGCCCAAATCGTTTTTAAGCAATTCTGCAAAACCTAAAATATTAGCCAAAGGTGTATTAAGTTCATGAGCTATTCCTGCTGTAATTTCGCCTAAAATACCAAGACGATCTACATGCTCCATCTGGCGTTTTAAGGAAGTTTCATTTTTTTGAATTTCAATGCGCTCTAACAAGCTACCAATTTTTAAAGCAACATTATCTAAAAGGAGTTGCTCTTCCTTTAAAAAATTAAATGATTTTGAATTATTAGTATTTAATTTTACAAGTATTTCGCCTTTTACATTATTAAAAATTTTAATATCTGATTGAATGCTTAAATCATCATTAATAAACGCTTGAGTAAAAACAGATTGCCCTTCATAATTTATAAGAACCATAGTTTTATCTGGATATTGAAACGCTTTTTTTAAGCTAAAAGCTATCGCTTTAAGCGTGTCTTCAATTAATTCTACATTCGCATTACCAATAATGGAAGACACCTCGTAAAGACAGGTTAACTCTTTTATACGCTCTTTTAAGGCTTGTTCTGTATTATTCATAAAATGCTGTTTTCTCTATACTTCATAATCTATCGTCTATGTTCTTATATTTTTATAAGATTAATTTAAAGATAAGCTAAATAACTAAATTGAAATTTGAAAATTATATCCTTAATGCGACGTTTGTCTTTCTTTAAACAGTTTGCTTCACAATTCTAATTGTATCTTTGCAAGTAACCAACTAAATTTCGATTCCCATTTTAAATTTTATAATAAATAACGCCAAAGAATTATTAGAATTCTTAAAAAGCACGAACTTTTCTAAAGCTGTTTTAATTGGCATTGCGGTTACCATTCCTATTATTTTAGGTATTGCAACAGATCATTTAGATATTGGTCTTGCCATATGTTTTGGTGCGTTTTGGTGTACGCCAAGTGATGTTAGCGGTAGTTTAAAACACAAACAGATTGGCATTTTATTTTCTGCATTGTTAGTGGTCATCATTAGTTTTATTGGAGGCTACTTTCATATTTCTAACCTCTTTCTTTTTCCGCTTTTAGGAGTGCTTACTTTTTGTATAGCATTTATTTCCATTTATGGATTTAGAGCTTCGCTTATAAGTTTTTCGGGTTTACTGGCTTTGGTCTTGAGCTTTGCGCACACTTCAGACACATTAAAAGTATATGAATATGCCTTGCTAATTGGCGTTGGTGGCTTATGGTATTTACTGTTATCTACCGTATGGTTTTATATAAACCCTAAGGCTGAAACCGAGGAAACACTAACCGAAATTATAATAAAAACAGCAGATTTTTTAGATATTAGAAAACAACTTATAGGTGAACAACCAAACCGAACTGATTTACAAACGCAACTTATGGCCTTACAGGTGGAGCTGACTGAAAGTCACGAAACCATTCGCGAGATTTTAATTTCATATAGAAAAAGCTCTGGTAAAACTAATTACCAAAGCAGACGTTTGCTACTATTTATTCAATTAGTAGAATTGTTAGAAACGGCTATTGCAAATCCAGTGAATTACAATAAAATGGATGAACTTTTTATAAAGTATCCTAAGTTTAAAACCGATTTTCAAAAGTTAATTGCAGAATTATCCAATCAACTACGTGGGATTGCAAACCATTTTCATAAACCGAAACAATTGTCTTCAAGTACTGTACTTCCTTCGCTATTTAAAACGCTTGAACAGGATATTTCGGCATTTAAAACCAATGAAAATCCTGAAGATTATGAACGCTATTTAATGCTTCAAAATTATTTAGACTATCAAAAAAAACAATCTGAGAAGATTAAAAAAATAAAATGGGTTTTAGGAAATCCGGAATTAAACTCAAGTCATTTTATAGAAAAAGACAAACTTAAACGCTTTATTGGCGTACAAAACTACGACCCTAAATTAATACTTAGAAACCTAAGCTTTAGGTCTACAATTTTTAGACATTCTTTACGTCTTGCCATTACTGTAATGTTGGGTTATGGTATTGGTTTGTTTTTCGATTTACAAAATCCGTATTGGATTATATTAACCATCATTATAATTATGCGACCAAGTTATGGTCTAACAAAAACACGCTCTAAAGATCGTATTATTGGCACACTAATAGGCGCAGTTTTAGCCAGTGGCTTGGTGTTTTTAATAGATCATCCTTATGTCTATGGTGCATTAGGCGTACTCTCATTGGTGTTTGCGTTTTCTATGGTACAAAAAAATTATAAAACAGCATCTGTTTTTATCACCTTGAGTGTAATTTTTATCTATGCCATTTTACAGCCAGATATTTTAAAAGTAATACAATTTAGGGTTATCGATACGCTAATAGGTGCTGGACTCTCCTATTTAGCCATGCGATGGTTGTTACCAGCCTGGTCTTTTATGGACATTGGCGATACTATTAAAGATGGATTAAAAGCCAATACCGCATTTTTTAAATCTCTAAGTAGCTATTATCAACAAAAAGGAGAAGTGCCAACCAGCTTAAAAGTAAACCGAAAAGAAGCTTTTTTACAGATGTCTAATTTAAGCGCTGCCTTTCAGCGTATGGCACAAGAGCCAAAGTCGAAACAAAATCACATAGACCATATTTACGAACTTGTAGAAATTAATCAGAGTTTTTTAGCATCTCTATCGTCGCTAAGTGCCTACATTCAGAATCATAAAACAACGGAAGCATCAAAAGAATTTAAAATAATTTCAGAAAAAATACAGAAAAACCTCGACACGGTTTGCTTCCAATTAAAGGCTATTAATTTTGAAAATCCCGTTAAAAATGCTGAAGCTAAAAAAGTAAACTATAAAGCTGAAAAACTTGGGTTTTCCATAGACAAACTTACTAATGATGCTATTTCACAGACAGACAATGTGCGGTCGCACAAAGAAGTACACTTAATTTGGGAGCAACTTTATTGGCTATATGCTTTGAGTGAAAAAATGTTGAAGATTACTTCTAAATTTAATGTAGACTACTTTTAAATTAATAGTATTAAAAAATTTACTAAAGTAGTGTCCTATATATGTATTAGCAACAAGTTTATTATTTAAGTCTGCAAAATCGAATAAACGCATTTTATCGATAAAATACGCATTTCATAAAGTACTTAAAATCAATAATTTATCTATTTTTAATGTATTTTGTCGTGTTTTTATGCGTTTAAAGGAGTTTTTTTGAATAATTTTATTTAGTTTAGCAATCTAATTAAATATTTTAGATACCCAAATCTAAACAACTATGAAGAAAATTACTTACTTAACTGTGCTATTATTTTTAATAGTACAGATTTCTTTTTCGCAAGAAAGACAAGCTCCAATAGCGAAACAAATTTCTATTACAAATCCATCTAAAGCACAACTATTAAAAATTAAAGATGCTGGAATCGATTTGTCATGTGGTGCAATGTACAGAGATAATAATTTAATTCTTGAACTTGGCGGACAAGAACTAGACGCTTTAAGTAAAAATAATATTAATTATAATATTTTAATTGATGACTTAACTGCATACTATAGTGAAAAAACGCAAACCGAGTTACCAATTGCAAAATTAGAACTTGAGCGAATGAAAGCTCAATCTGCAAATAGCAATAAAAATTTGAGTACTAATTCTGAATTAATAGACAATTTTATTCAATACGAAGGTTGTGAAGAGGTAGATTGGGCAGTACCAATGAACTTTTCTCTGGGAAGCATGGCAGGTTGTTTAACTTATAACGAAATGTTAGCGCAATTGGACTTAATGAGATCGCTTTATCCTAATCTAATCTCTGTAAAGTCTGACGCTTCTCCAACCAATCAAAAAACCAATGGTAACTCATATACTGCTGGAGGCTATAATTCATGGCCTGGACAAACAATATATTATGTAAGAATTTCAGACAATCCAGATGTCGATGAGCCTAATGAGCCAGAATCCTTATATTCAGGGATGACTCATTCTCGTGAGGTAAGTAGTATGATGAATCTAATGTATTACATGTGGTATATTTTAGAAAATTATAGCACTGATCCGGGAATTAAAAATTTAGTCGATAATCATGAAATGTATTTCATACCTGTAGCAAATCCAGATGGATTACTTTGGAATGAACAAATTGCTCCTGGTGGTGGTGGACTACAAAGAAAAAATTTAGGCCCATACAACACAGGGAATAATAACGTAAGAGGTGCAGATTTAAATAGAAATTACGATTATTTTTGGGGACCTAATCCAATATATGGAGGATCTTCAGGTACCCAAAGCAGTAATGTTTACAGAGGCCCAAGTGCTTTCTCTGAACCAGAAACTCAAATTGTTAGAGATTTTTCTGCTACCAAGCAATTTAAAACAGCAATGAATCATCATGCAACTTCTAACTTAATTCCTCATGCTTACAATGGTTATCCAGGTGCTCCACCATCGGGAAGAGAGGCCGAATTTGCAAAGTTTTGTCATGATATGACTAGATATAATAGATATATATATGGTGAGGCTCCAGATATTTTAACCATTGCAAATGGCGATATGAGTGATTGGATGCTAGGTGGTGTTGCAGATGTTAATGGATCTACTGGTTCTGGCCAAGGCATATTAGCATTAGCACCAGAGAATGGAGCTCCAGATGGTAGTGAAGGTGGTTTTTGGCCTAGCCCATTACAAATAACCGATATTGCAAAAAGAGCAATGAGAATGAATTTTGCAAACGTTTATCACAGTGGTAAATTTGCTCAACTTCATGATTTAAACACTACAGATATAACTAGCACTATTGGAGATTTAGAATTTGGTATCGAATATTTAGGGCAAACTTTAGGTGATATTAATCTTAATGTGAATCCTATTTCTACAAATATTATTGGAATAACTCCACCAGTTACACAAACAGGCTGGAGTAAATTAGAACAAAGAACTGTTTTAGTAGAATATATACTGGCTCCTGGAATACAGCCAAACGATAAAATAGAGTTCCAAGTTACTTTAAGTAATGATGATGGATATATTATGTACCAAGCAAACATTATAAAGTTTTATAATCCCACAGTTTTATTTTCAGATAATCCAGATGTAACGGGTACAGGAAACTGGACCACATCGGGAGGAACTTGGGGCACAACAACAGATTCTTATTCTGGAACGGCAGCTATTACAGACTCTCCATTTGGAGCCTACAGTAATAACACTAATAAGTCCATAGAATTATCAAATGCAATAGATTTATCTGGAGCTAATTCTGGAGCCGTAGTTCAATATTATGCAAAATGGGATCTTGAACGTAATTTTGATTACGTACAAATTCAAGGTTCAACCGATGGCAGCAATTGGTTTAATTTATGTGGTACATATACAAAACCAGGCTCAGATATACTAACAAATCGATACGATAGCTCTAGTAGTTCTAATACTGGAACAGGCAAATCTGTAGCAGATCAAAATAATCAACCCACTAATGAAGCCCTCTATGATGGTAACTCAATGGGGAAATGGGTTATGGAAGAAATATTTATAGATCAAACTAGTAATGCTTTCCTTTTTGAACAACCCAATGTGAAATTTAGGTTTGTGCTCGACTCTGACAACTCGAATAGAGCTGATGGATACCCTACCACTTTCGACGGATTTCTTTTTGATGATTTTAAAGTTATTAGTGTAATCATTCCTTGCGAAAATACAGTACCTCCTTCTGGAATTGTAATTTCAACAGTAACTCCTAATTCAGCACTCGTTGAATGGGATGTTATACCTTCTGCAACTTACGATATAAGATACAGAGAAATTGGTACTTTAAATTGGACCGAAATTACAGATATCTCAATTAATAGTTATCAATTAAATGGTTTAACAGAATCTACAGATTATGAAGTTCAGATAAGAACGAGATGTATATCTAATACATCAAGTTATAGTACATCAGCAAATTTTACAACGCTAAATGCAGTACCTTGTACTGGAACGTCAATTAATTCTTTTCCTTATGTTGAAAGTTTTGAAAATACCCTAGGTGTCTGGACAGATGATACTTCAGATGATTTTGACTGGACTGTAAAACAAGAAGAAAATGATGGAAATTCTACACCTTCAACTGGAACAGGTCCTTCACTAGCTTCAGATGGTGAATATTTTATATATATCGAAGCTTCAGATCCAAATTTCCCTTCTAAAACCGCTCGTTTGTTAAGTACGTGTATAGATTTTACAGGTAGAAAAAATGCCGCTTTTAATTTTGATTACCATATGTTTGGTGGTTTTATAGGTGTATTAACAGTCGATATAAGTTTAGATAATGGCGCAAGTTATGTCACTTTAGATGATTATACTTTATCTGGAAGCCAGCAAACAAGTCATACAGATGCTTGGAAAACACAAAATGTAGATCTTTCGTTATATGACGGTCAATTAATAAAATTAAGATTAAGTGCTACTACAAGTTCTAACGCCTCAAATGGCTGGTCTGGTGATATCGCTTTAGACAAATTTGAAATTACTTCAGATTTAGAAACTGATTCTGCTCCTCCTAGTGCCGTATGTCAAAATATTACTGTGCAATTAGATAGTTCAGGAAACGCAACAATTACAGCTGCAGATGTAGATGGAGGATCTACAGATGATGTAGCTATAATCGATTATAATATCGATATCTCTGGTCCATTCGATTGTAACGATATTGGCACACCAATAGATGTTACTCTTACTGTAACAGATGGAGATAACCAAACAGATTCATGTGTTTCGACCATAACCATTGTTGACCAGTTAAAACCTTCTTTTGTTAGCTTTCCAAATAATATCGTTTTAACCTGTGGAAATAATATAGCGACATGGACAAATCCTACCGCTATTGATAATTGTGATAACAATATTAATATTTCTAGAACTGATGGAACTGGATTTATTAGTGGCGATTCTTTTCCTAACGGAATTACTACATTAAGCTATTCTGCGACAGATAATTTTGGAAATGTTGAAACCGGTTCCTTCACTGTAAATGTTCTAGTAGATAATGAAAATCCTGTCGCTACTTGTCAAAATATAACTGTACAATTAGATAATTCAGGTAATACAACAATTACAGCAGCGCAAATAAACAATGGCTCAACAGATAATTGTGGAGTTGCAAGTATTTCTGCTTCTAAAACAAATTTCACTTGTGCAGATGAAGGTACTAATAATGTAACGCTTACAGTAACAGATGCAAACGGAAACTCAGATACTTGTGTAGCAATTGTAACCATAACATTGCAAGACCAACCTACACTTGCCTGTTATGAATCTGCAACTTACAATTACTCTAATTGTCAATGGGAAGTAAGCGGTACGCAACCAGCGGAACCGACAACAGCATGTTATGAAACAGCAACGTTTAATGATACCACATGTATGTGGGACGTTTCTGGTACGCAACCAGCAGAACCTACAACAGCATGTTACGAGACTGCTACCTTTAACGATACAACATGTATGTGGGAAGTAAGCGGTACGCAACCAGCGGAACCTACAACGGCATGTTACGAAACAGCAACGTTCAACGACACGACTTGTGCTTGGGAAGTCACTGGTACGCAACCAGCGGAACCAACAACAGCATGTTACGAAACTGCAACGTTTAACGACACAACCTGTATGTGGGAAGTTTCAGGGACGCAACCAGCAGAACCTACAACAGCATGTTACGAGACTGCTACCTTTAATGATACTACATGTATGTGGGAAGTAAGCGGTACACAACCAGCGGAACCTACAACGGCATGTTACGAAACAGCAACGTTTAACGACACCACTTGTATGTGGGAAGTTTCGGGTACACAACCAGCGGAACCAACTACAGCATGTTACGAAACAGCAACGTTTAACGATACAACGTGTATGTGGGAAGTAAGCGGTACACAACCAGCGGAACCTACAACAGCATGTTACGAAACAGCAACGTTTAATGATACCACTTGTATGTGGGAAGTTTCAGGTACGCAACCAACAGAACCAACAACAGCATGTTATGAAACGGCAACGTTTAACGATACAACATGTGCTTGGGAAGTAAGCGGAACACAACCAGCAGAACCTGCAACAGCATGTTACGAAACAGCAACGTTTAACGACACAACATGTATGTGGGAAGTAAGTGGTACACAACCAGCGGAACCAACAACTGCATGTTACGAAACAGCAACGTTTAACGAAACCACTTGTGCTTGGGAAGTAACCGGAACACAGCCAACCGAACCAACCACAGCCTGTTACGAAACAGCAACCTTTAACGATACAACATGTATGTGGGAAGTGACAGACAATGGAACTGCAATTACATATTATGCAGATACTGACAATGATGGATTTGGAGACGAGAATAATACTATTCTTGACTGTACTCAACCATCAGGATATGTAACAAACAACACAGATTGTGATGATACAAACAACACAATAAATCCGGATGGAACAGAAATTCCACAAAACGGAATAGATGAAGACTGTGATGGTATGGATGGAGAAACTTTAGGAACCGATGTGTTTATAACCGAGGAGGTTAGCATTAGTCCTAATCCTTTCAACTCTTATATTAGTATCAAGTTACCTTTACAATTGTATAATGAACAATTATCTGTTACTATATTCGATTTGAATGGAAGAATTATTTATAGAAAAACTTCTACGCCAATAAGTGGAAAAATAAGAGTAGTCGAGTTAGAAAAATTAGACCAGGCTCCTTACTTTTTAAGAATCACAAACTCTAATAATTCAATTATCCATACTCAAAAGCTAATTAAATTTTAATACTAAATAGTTAATAATGATTAAAAGCTGAACAATAAATTGTTCGGCTTTTAATATTGTTAATATCTTAATTCTTCGACGAAATGCATTATTAAGAGCTATAAAGAGCTAATTGCTGTCATTTATATTCCTCTAAATATCAGATATTTACAATTATTTATATGCATTTCATCGAATATATTTGCATTTCATAGGTGTTTAGTATAGTTTTACTAAATATTACTAATTAGATTTCCCCAAATCGACCTATCGCTTATGAAAAATTTTACCCTCAAAACGAGCCTACTCGTTAAATTCGTTTTATTTGGCTTAATATTAAGTCAAACAATTAATGCACAAGTTGACATCGCTGATTATAATTTTGACACTGGAACCGACGGTTGGATTGACGGTGGAACTTATGCAAACCATACCACTAGTAATACTTATAGATGTAATGCAGCAGGGGCTATTTTTGTTAGATATTCTCATAACTTGGATACATCTAGTAGATTTACATCTCCAAATATAGATTTAACACCTTATACCTCAGTAGATTTTTCTTTTTGTTTTACTTCATTAAGAATAGATAATAATGAAGGATTTGATTTACAGTATTTTGATGGAACTACATGGACCACATTAGAGACTTACAGGAGAGGAACAGAATTTGCGCAATCTAATTCAACACCGCAAACTTTTACATTTACATTAGATAATGCTACTTATAGCTTTAATGCAAATTCGGCTTTTCGATTTATAGGAAGATGTAGTTCTACTAATGAATATGCAGTTTTTGATGATATAAATATTGACGGATACGGAGTTACAGGTACAGAAATAAACATAACGGGTTCAGGGAACACAATTGTATCTGGGGATACTACACCAGATTTAACAGATGATACTGACTTTGGAACAACATTTATTGGATCTCCAGTATCTCATACATTTACGATACAAAATTTAGGTTCTTCAGCACTTAATATTGGAGCCATTTCATTTACTGGCTCAAGTGCGGCAGAGTTTTCAGTTACCTCTGCTCCTTCTGGCTCTGTTGCTGCTGGCGGAAATACAACATTTGTAGTAGAATTCAACCCTACAGGAACTGGTACAAGGCCAGCTACAATTTCAATTGCCAATAACGATAGTACAGGTGGAGAAAACCCATATACGTTTGCGCTACAAGGATATGTAGAAACTTCTCCTCCAGAATTTACAATTTTTTATGAGAACTTTGACGAGAACAACGGTTCTTGGGTCGCTTCAACTGGATCAACAACTAACTGGGCTTATGGAACAGGTTTAACTACCGTGAGTGAAATAGGCGAAGGAAATTATTGGTATACAGATAACTATAACAATTATTCTGCAAATGCATATACAACAGTAGAAAGTCCTATCATATCGACTATAGGTTACAATAATCTTTTTTTTACTGTTGATTTAAGGTATGATCTTAATGCAGATCAGGATGATGGAATGATTGTAGAATACAGAAAAAGAACTTTAGGTCTCTTTTGGTCTCCTTGGACCATATTAGGTGCCAATGGTGATGGAGCAAATTGGTATGATGGAAACGGAAATGTAGATGCAATTGCTTCTGGCTCTGATGGATGGACGGGCAATACTTATACTACTCAAGCAATTCAAAACTTTTTTGAAACTTCAGAAATACAATTACCAACTATTTTGGATAATTCAGCAGAAATACAATTTCGTTTTGTTTTTGCATCAGATGGTGATGGTACAACAGATAACGGAGTTGCTTTTGATAATGTTATGATATTAGCAGACCCAATATTAGCTTTCCCTGATCCAACTGTAGGACCAGGAAGTATTAATTCAGATTTAAAATTATGGTTAAAGGCTACGTCACAAATTGGCACTTCAACTGATGGAGCAGACATTAACACATGGAATGACCAAGCATTTGATAACAATGGTATAGGGTTAACTACTAACAGCCCTTCTTTTGAAGATAACGTTACAGAGAATATAAACTTTAATCCAGTCATTAAATTCGATAGAGCCAATCAAGAATACATGAGAGGTAAAGGTGGATATTACTCAAAAGATTATTTCATTGTAATTAAACCTAATGGTACAATTGATAATGGCGGTGGTAATAGAATGGCTCCACTGGGTGGTAGAGCATCTAAAATTTCTCCACAAGTAGACGGTACTGGCTTAGGCTTGGGTAATATTTCAGCTCGATTTACAGACGAAGTGGTAGCACACATGAAAAGTTCTGTCCCAACTAACACGCCCACTGCAGAATCTTATGGTAGAGCTTTCACAAGTACTACTGATAGTTATGTAGATGAAGTAATAATTTTTAATATTAAAACCAATCCTTCTGGAACTGGATCAGAAATCTATAAAAATGGAATTAAAATAGATAATACATTAGCCCAAACTCAAGGAACTCCTGTAGATTTATTATTTTCTGAATTTTTTAATCAACAATACTATTTAGGTATTGGTAGATTTTCATTAAATGGTAATGTAGATGCGTATGTAGATGGTAAAATTACCGAAGTAATTAGTTACAAGAATACCAATTCAGTTTTAGATCAACAAAAAATACAGTCTTATTTAGCAATTAAAAATGGTGTAACCTTACACACATCTAATAGTTCTACAGTTGATAACTTAAATGATGTAGATTATATAGATTCTAATGGTAATGTTATTTGGGACACAAGTGCAAATAATGGATATAACTATGATATTGCTGGTATAGGAAGGGATGATGCATCGCAATTATACCAAAAACAATCAAGTAGTTCAAATGATGCCGTAGATGCTAATGGACCTATTGAAGGTATTCTAACTATGGGATTAACAGATATTTATAATACAAATAGTGAAAACAATTCTATAAACACCAATACTATAAACGATAGAAACTTTTTAGTGTGGGGAAATAACAATGCAAGCTTAGATGCTGCTCCAGTAACAGTAGCAGTAGATATGAGTTCTGGTATTCCAGGCTTATCAACACCTGTGGATTTTTTAGGTATGCAACGTATTTGGAAGGTGGTAGAAAATGGAGGCGATATAGGTGAAGTAAAAGTATCAATACCTCAAAATGCAGTGAGAAATATTAATCCTCCAGGAAATTATTACATGTTTATTTCAGATACTCCAGTATTCGATCCAACAGCAGATTATAGATTAATGCGTTTAAATGATGCAAATTTAGAAGCAACTTATAATTTTGACGGCACTAAATACATAACTTTTGGATATGCTCCACAAACTATAGTGGAACGTTCTATTTATTTTGATGGTGCTCAAGATTATATAGATATGGAAGATGCTTTGAATTTAAATCCAACTGGATTTACAGTGTCTGCTTGGATAAAAAGAGATTCAAGAGACGTTTCCATATTGTCTAAACGTGATGCTGTTTATTCAGAAGGTTACGACTTAAGTATACTTAATAATAGAAGACTAAGAATGTCTTGGGGTCTTTTAGGTGCTAATTTTATAGATTCTTCAGTTCAAATTCCAGAAAATGAATGGCATCAAGTAGCTGTAACTTATGATGGAACTACAGCGAAAATTTATATAGATGGAGTAATTGATACCACAAAAAATTTAACTGCCCCAACTCCAACAACGCAATCATTCTTTATTGCAGCTGCTGGGAAAATAATACCAACTGCGCATTTCAGAGGCAATATTGATGAAGTTAGAGTTTGGGATGTAGAATTATCTCCTTCTCAATTACAATTCATAATGAACCAAGAAATTGAAGAAAACGCTGGTTTTGTTAATGGTACTGTTTTACCATCATCAATTACAAAAAATGATATTGCCATAATACCATGGAATGAGCTGGCAGGATATTACCCAATGTCTATATATACATATACCAATACAGATGATGCTTCTGGAAATGGAAATCAAGGTGCTTTAAGAAATTTAAATACGGTAGATTATCAAACAGCTCCACTACCTTACAAAAGTACGGTTGATGGCGATTGGAATACCAATGCTAGCTGGTTAAATGGAAACCTTCAAACTATTCCAGGTACTACATCAATAGTAGATAACACAGTAACTGTAGATTGGAATATTGTAGAGACGAGCCATAACATCACTATGGATAATAGCACTTTACCTGTTGCTTCAAATAATAACAGAGCCGTATTAGCATTAGATGTTAAAGCCAGTGAACTTATTTTAACAGGAGATACAGAATTAAATACAGGTAATGGTTTAACTATATCTCATTACTTATCTTTAGATGGCAAAATTGACTTAAACGGTGAATCGCAGTTAATACAACTAACAGATTCCGATTTAAAAACTACAAGTACAGGTACTTTAGAGCGCGACCAACAAGGAACTCAAGATTTATTTACCTATAACTATTGGTCTTCTCCAGTTGGTGTTAGTAATAGTACATCTAATAATAACAGCTATACAGTACCGCAAATATTTAATGATGGAAGTGATGTAAATGCACCGTTAAACATCAATTTTATTACAAACAGTTACGATGGTACTCCTTCTGCATCAGGTACACCAATAGGTATTGCAGATTTTTGGATTTGGAAATACGCAAACCTTGGAACTAGCTATTACAACTGGCAACATGTACGTAGCACTGGATCTTTAAATGCAGGAGAAGGTTTTACAATGAAAGGTGTAAATAATACCTCTAATAATTTAAGCTTAACACAAAACTATATTTTAGAAGGAAAACCTAATAATGGTGACATTACCTTACCAATAGACGCAAGTAGCGATTACTTAGTAGGAAACCCTTACGCCTCAGCAATTGATGCCAACAGATTTATATTAGATAACACAAACACTACAGGTGCAATTTATTTATGGGAACATTTTGGAGGAGGAACGCACAATACATCTGGTTACCAAGGTGGCTATGCAGTTTATAATTTGTCTGGAGGTGTACCTGCAATTAAATATGATTATAATACTGGAAACAATGATACTTCAGGTGGAACTGGTTCTAAAACACCAGGTAGATACATTCCTGTAGCACAAGGCTTCTTTGTCACTGGTACTTCTACTGGAACAATAAACTTTAATAATAACCAGAGAATTTTTAGAAAGGAAGGTCCAAATTCTGTCTTCTTAAAGAATAATGAATCGTCATCTAATTTTAATAATAACGACACAGATAACAGATTAAAAATAAGATTAAGCTTAGAAACGGTTAACACCTTTAAAAGACAGTTACTAGTTACCAGAGACAGTCAAGCTACAGACCAAGTAGATTTTGCTTTTGATGCAGAAAATACCGAGGGACAAGCCAACGATATGTTTTGGATGATAGATAACAAAAAATTTGTTATTCAAGGAACAGATGTAATCGATGATGCCACTATTCTTCCAATAGGAATAAAAACGAATCAAAATGGAATTGTTACTTTTAAAATTGATGCATTAGAAAACGTGCCATTAAGTTTAGAAATCTATATTTTCGATACGGTTACAAATACCTATTTCGATATTAAAAATAATCCTGAGTTTACTATTGACTTAACTGCTGGTGAATATTTAGATCGTTTCGAGCTTAGATTCTCTAACGGAAACTCATTAAGCACAGAAGAATTTGATGCCGAGGACACAGGAATTCAATTCTATTTCGCTAACAGCAGTGATAACATTGTAATTAACAATCCAGAATTTGAAGCAATCAAATCGGTAGAATTATTTAATGTTATCGGACAATCTATTGTTGCTTTTAATGACATCGAAACTGAAAGTACTATAGAATTAAAAACTAATAACATTGCCACAGGCGCCTATATTTTAGTTATTAAAACTAATGATGGTGAATTATCTAAAAAAGTATTAATTGAGTAGTCTAATTATAGCCCCAAATCTATTTTAAGTTTACACTACTTATTATAAGCCCTAAAGTTTTCTTTAGGGCTTTTTTTATTTGCAAATTTATAAATGGTAAAAAATGGTTTGAAGTTATTTTTTAATCTAATGCCACAATAAATTACCATAATTATACATAGCTCGCATATAACGACATTCATCAAAAAACTCATAATCTATTGATTAGCTGAATTATTAGATTAAAAAAATGTAGTTAATCGTAAAAATATGCACAAAAAATCCATGCAACGATTTTTTGGGTTAGTTATAGATTTTTTAACCTCAAAACATCTTTAAGTACCTAAATTTGAAGTATAGAAATAACTTAGTCCCCTCCAAAAGTTATAATTTAAAAATCCTACTTATGAAAACTTTCTCGCTTAAAATCACATTACTTTTAATTTTAGTTGTTGCTACATTCAGCACTGTATTTGCACAATCTAACGGAGACGATAGAATGCAAATTCGCTTAGGTTTTACTTCTGTAAATAATATTCACAGACAACTTTTAGTAACGGTAGATGAGGATGCTACTGCTGGAATCGATTTTGGTTACGATGCAGAATTATTTGAAAACCACCAAGACGATATGTATTGGATGATTGAAGATAGAAAGTTCTTAATTCAAGGTACAAATGCTATTGAAGCAACCTCTATTTTACCTTTAGGTTTACACACAAGCACAGATGGTGTTAACACTATACAAGTTGAAGCTTTAAATAATGTTCCTGAAGATTTAGACGTTGTCATTTTCGATAATGTTACAGGTACTTACCACGATATTAAAAATTCGGCAACGTTTTCTATAGACTTACCAGCCGATGTTTATTTAGATCGTTTTGAATTAAGATTTATAGATAATAGTGTGGCAGAAGAGGAAGAGGATGAAGACGACAACGAAGATGATGGAGAAGTAGTTGTTATAATTGAAGCAGAAGCAGAAGTTTCAGCTCAAGCTGAAACAGAAGTAACTGTTGAAGAGGAAGTAACAATAGAAAATAATGCAGTTGAATTCCGTTTTATTAATAATACTAAAAGCATAACAATTAATAATCCAGGCGAACAACAAATTACATCTGTAGAGGTGTATGCATTTAACGGACAGTTAAAAGCTAAATTTGCAGCAGGACAAGCACAAAATCAAGTTATTCAAACCAATAATTTAAACGCTGGAAACTATATCATTATTGTAACAACACCAACAGAGCGTCTTTCTAAAAAAATAGTAGTTAAGTAGGATTAACTCAAATAATCATATATTAAAAAGCCTGAAATTAAATTTCAGGCTTTTTTTATTATAATTGAAATTGGTTTTTATTTTACTGTAGCAAGCAAAGTATCTAAAGCGACCTTAGATTGCTCTCCAGAAATCATGTTTTTTAGTGTATAAACCGAATTACTCATCTCCTCCTCACCTACTAACACCACAAAAGGAATGTTACGTTTGTTAGCGTAGTTCATTTGTTTTTTCATTTTAGCATTATCAGGATACAGCTCTACATTCACACCACTCTCACGCAATTTCTTTATTGCTTGTAAGCTAAATAGCGCTTCTTTATCACCAAAATTAATAAATAAAACTTCGGTGCTTTTTGTAATGGTTTCTGGGAATAAATTTAATTCTTCTAAAACCAAGTAAATACGGTCTAAGCCAAAACTAATACCAACACCACTTACATTTGGCATGCCAAAAATGCCTGTTAAATCATCGTAGCGTCCGCCTCCACCAATGGAGCCCATATTTACATCTTCTGGTGCAGAGACTTCAAAAATAGCACCTGTGTAATAGTTTAAACCACGAGCCAAAGTAACATCTAATTGTAAGTTGGCAGATTGTAAACCTAACGTATTAATAGCCTTGTTTATAAACTCTAATTCTTCTATACCTTTTTTTCCTGCTTCGGAAGTATTTAGAATACCTTTTAAACCTTCTATTTGAGCTTCGAATGTACCAGACAAAGAAAACAAAGGTTGCAATTTGTCGATGCCACTTTGCGGAATGTCTTTACTTAACATTTCTGCTTTAACCTTCTCCTCTCCTATTTTATCTAATTTATCTAAAGCTACAGTAAAATCGATAAGCTTATCGCTGGCTCCAATTACTTCTGCAATTCCAGATAATATTTTACGGTTGTTTATTTTAATAGTTGTACCTGTTAAACCTAAGGCCGTAAATACATTGTCATACAATTGTATAAACTCTACTTCCTGCCATAAACTTGTGCTACCAACAACATCTGCATCGCATTGATAAAATTCTCTAAAACGTCCTTTTTGTGGTCTGTCTGCACGCCAAACCGGTTGCATTTGGTAGCGCTTGAACGGGAATTCTATGTCGTTTTGGTGTTGCACTACGTAGCGTGCGAATGGTACAGTGAGGTCGTAGCGTAGGGCTTTTTCTGAGATTAAATTAGCGTTTTTTGAATTTAGAAATTCTTGTTTATTAATAAAAGTATTATAAATATTTTGATATTTATCTCTGAAAAAATTTATTGACTCGGTAATTTCAAATATATCTTGAGGGTTTTTATCTTCTCTAAAAAATTTCAAAATAGAATCTTCATTATCTGTAAAAAAGTAATATAAAATTTCTTTTTCATTCTCATTCAGCTCCTCATAAATATTAAGGGCTTTATTTATTGTATCAGAATATCCAAAATCATCTGTTCTGTGTGAACAAATAAATTTTAGCATATTTAAAATTTCAAAAAAAGTAAAACTGAATTTTCCAGAGTTTACGATATTTCTTCTTACATCCTTAAAATAATCACCACTATTCAAAATCTTAAAAATCAAGCGATCACCTTCATCACCATATTTTCCCATTAGCGTATCGCTATTCTCAAAACTTGGTGTTTCTATAGGTTGAAAGCCAAAGGTTTCAAATTGCAATTTTATTGTACTAAAAATATAGTTGCGTTTTGCAACTTGTTCTGGATTAAAATCTCTGGTGCCTTTTGGTATGCTTGGTTTTTGTGCCATAGTATTTCCTGCGAAAGCAGGAATCTTTTTAATGATTATTTTAATTTTAAATGCACTTCGACTACGCTCAGTGTGACATCACGTTTTAAAAGTGTCTTCCTGCTTTCGCAGGAATGACAAAAATAGTAGTTTTAATTTTAAATTATTGCTTCTCGATACAATTCCTCTTACTTCAGAATCACTCGAAGTGACAACCTGATTCTGTCATTACTATCTTTATCATTATAAAAAAATAGCTTGCACTGAGCGTAGTCGAAGTACGGCAACTTTTCAAGCATTCTCAAATTAATATTTGAGATCTAATTAATGAGATTGCCACGTCACTCCTAGCGTCGTTTCTCGCAATGACAGAACGTTTTAATTTATAAGCTTAAACAAATAATTATACAATTCGCCTTTTGTTATATTCGAGCCTTGTTGAATAAGTGTAAACTTATCTAAATTTTTATCGGCTGTATACTCTTTTTTGGCTTGTACAAATTCTACATTGTCATGCATTAAATTATTACGTAACCAGTTAAAACCTTCGGTTGTGGTTAAATCTACTGGTTCTTCTTTTACAGCGATACCAATTAAATGCATGTGGTCTTCGTTTAAAGCAAATAAGTGAATATTGTTTGGCGAAATATGCTCTAAATATTTTGCTTGGTTTAAAACACCTTCCCAAACCAAGTCGCTAAACACATCTAATTCCTGCTCGGCAACTTCGGGTTTGTTTGTTTTAATATCTTGCCACTCTTCGCCTGTAATGGATTGGCTTGCTAAGAAATTAATGAATTCCTGGTGTAATTCTTCAAATTGTTCTTTGGTGAGTCTTGAGTACTTCATCGAAAAAAATAGTTTTCATTTCCATGAAAATGGAAATCTTTTTATTTAACTAAAACCTGTAGGGTTTTTAAAACCCTGCAGGTTGTGCTTTACTTTTTAATATTTAATGCTTTTGCTACTGCAAAAGGCCTGTCGGTGGCAAAAACATCTATTCCTTTATCTTGCCAAACGCTGTAAGGAACATCGCCTTTGGCTTCTGCTTGTTTGTCTAAGTTTCCTAAAGTGCCTAAAATGGTTTTTATGCCGTGAGATTGTACTGTTTTATAAAAATTGTTAGGCGATAAGCGTGTTCCCGTAAAGGCTATCATGTTTTCGGTTGGAATATCAGATTTTAAAAGCCAATCTAATTCCTTTTCATTTCTTGCAGAAACAGAGAGTAAAAACTCTGGTGCCCAATTGTAGGCTTTTTGCGCCTGTTGCAAGTCGTAGGTTATAATAATACATACGTCTTCTGCTTTTTCTTTTCTAATTACATCTATAACAGCTTCTATTGCAACGCTACGTTTAATATCGACTGTTAAAACGACATTATTGGTTTTTGCCCAGTTTAAAACCTTGGCAAATAATGGAATCTTAAACGTGGTTTCGTTTCCAAAATCGTCTTCTAAATTAAAAGCCTTGAGTTCGTTATAAGTATAATTTATTACATTTCCTGTTCCTGTTGTGGTACGCTCCAAAGTATTATCATGTAATAATACAAGCTGATTATCTTTAGTTTTAGCGACATCAATCTCAAAAATGGCAGGAATACTATCGTGAACGTATTTTAAAGTTTCTAAACAGTTTTCCGGATAGTTTTTAATGCTTTTCCCGCCTCGATGCACACTAATAATTGGTGTTGCGTTGGGTTTGTATTTAAAAATTTCAATTAGTACCGACTTTTTAACAGGTCGTGTTTTGGCGTCGGTTGAAGTCTGTATGGTTGCAACCTCCTGCTTGCAAGACACAAAAAATACAACTAATAGAATATAATATAAGTGCTTCATGTTTAGTATTTCTGTAGCTACCTCACCAACAGGCAGGCAAGCGAAATTATTGTAATTAAAAAAAACCGTTTAGAGTAGCTCTAAACGGTTTTTAAATTGTGTGAATTGAATGTTAAGCTTTTGCTACAACTTCAAAATCGATATCTGCAGTTGCTTCTCTATGTAAACGTATAGTAGCATTGTACTGTCCTAAACGCTTGATGTTTCCACCTGTAATAGAGATGAACTTTTTGTCTACTGTGTGTCCTTCTTTCTCGAAAGCCTCTACTAAATCTAATTTAGTAACAGATCCAAATAATTTATCTCCAGCTGAAGCTCCTTCTGTAGCTTTAGCAGCAATTTTAATATCTAATTGTTTTAAAGCTTCGATTGTTTCGTTCGCTTCTTCAATTAATTTCTTGTCTTTAAAGGCACGTTGCTTCAAGTTTTCGGCTAATACTTTCTTTGCAGAAGATGTAGCTAATACAGCGTGACCTGTAGGAATTAAAAAGTTTCTACCATAACCGTTCTTAACCGTTACAACATCGTCTTTAAATCCTAAATTTTCAACGTCTTGTTTTAATATAAGTTCCATTGTTATGATAATTTTATTTTAATAAATCTGTTACGTAAGGTAATAACGCTAAGTGACGCGCTCTTTTTACTGCTACAGATACTTTTCTTTGGTACTTTAAAGAAGTTCCTGTTAAACGTCTTGGCAAAATTTTACCTTGTTCGTTTACAAATCCTAATAACCAATCTGCATCTTTATAATCTACATATTTGATTCCAGATTTCTTGAAACGACAATATTTTTTTTGCTTGTTCGTGTCAATATTTAAAGGCGTTAGATATCTAATTTCACCTTCTTTCTTTCCTTTTGCTTGTTGTTCTATAGATGCCATAATTACGCTTTTTTGTTTAATTTAGCTCTTCTTCTCTCTGCCCACGAAATCGCGTGCTTGTCTAAAGTAACTGTTAAGTAACGCATAAAACGCTCATCACGTCTAAACTCTACTTCTAAAGGGTTAATGTGTTCACCATCTACAGTGTACTCGAATAAGTGGTAAAAACCACTCTTTTTGTTTTGAATTGGATACGCTAATTTTTTTAGTCCCCAATCTTCTTTGGCTACCATCTTTGCTCCTCTAGAGGTAAGAAATTCTTCATACTTCTCTACTGTTTCCTTTATCTGAGTTTCAGATAAAACGGGATTTAAGATGAAAACAGTTTCATAATGATTCATAAAAATCTATTTATTTGTGTTAAAAATGAGTGCAAAAATAACTCTTTTTATTAAATCTCACAATTCTTTTTTTATTTAATTAGACCAAGTTTAATTGGCTTTTTAAAATCTAAACGAAATGTTAAAATTTACATTTTAGCGACGTTTTTTGGTTTTAATCCGAATTTTTTGTAACATTGTCGATAATTAAACCCAAATATACAAACGCTATGACTCTAAATTGTGTAGTAGTTGATGATTCGGCAATACAAAGGCTTTCAATAGTAAAGCTTATTGAGAATAACAACTCTTTAAATCTCATTGCTGAATACAGCAGTGCTTTAGAAACAAAAAATGGCTTAAATACACACAAGGTGGATCTTATCTTTTTAGATATTGAAATGCCTGTACTTAATGGTTTCGAACTATTAGATGTATTAAACAACAAGCCACAAATTATTTTTGTTACTGGTAAAACAGAATACGCATTTAAAGCCTTTAATTACGACGCGACAGATTACCTACAAAAACCTATTACTCGCGAACGCTTTAACCAAGCGGTAGATAAAGCTTTAGAACAGCACAAACTTAAATTAGACTTTAACGAAACTGAAGGTGAACACATTTTTGTGAAAAGCAACCTTAAAAAACGCAAAGTTTATATTAAGGACATTAAGTGGATTGAAGCCCTTGGTGATTACGTAAAATTAGTAACCGAAGACACTTCGCTTGTAGTACTTTCTACAATGAAAGCTTTTGAAGGCGAATTACCAGAAGGTAAATTTTTAAGAATTCATAAATCGTACATTGTGAATCTCGATAAAGTAGACCGATTTAACAGTAAAAATGTTGAAGTTGGTTCTTACGAAATTCCTTTAAGTAGAAATAAAAAGACTTTACTTGTTGATGCTTTAAATAATATTTAAACATAAACAATCTTAATAAACTAACCAATCCTGCTCTTTCGAGTGGGATTTTTTTCCTATTATTGTCATTGCGAGCTTTTTTTATCTGAAAAAAAAGTATGGCAATCTCTTGAATGAAAACTCAATCTAAACAACAACAGATTACCATACCTTACAAGTTCTGGTCTGCTGAAAGGCAGGATTGCAACAACAAAAAATATCAATAATTATCCACATTCAAAATAACACGAACACCTTTAAAAGCGCCAACTGCCTCGAAACTGGAATTAATTTTCTTGATCGCTTCTTTTGTTCTTCCTAAAGATTGTGCTTGCGGTATTTTAATTAAGATATTTTTTAAATATTGATTTCTTACTCTTGATACAGGCGGAAATTCTGGACCTAAAACATTAGCTTTAAATACTTGACGTAGCGATTTTGCAAACCAGTCGCTTGCGGTCTCTACCTTATTGTAATCTCTATGTTTTAACGTTACTTTAATCAACCTAAAATATGGAGGATATTTAAAGTCACGACGTTCTTGCAGTTGCTCGTTGAACATGTCCACATAATTATTAGTTGAGACTTGTTGTAAAATTTTATGATACGGATTATAGGTTTGTATCAAAACTTTTCCACGTTTTTTGGTTCTACCAGCACGACCCGAAACTTGCAACATAAGCTGAAAACTGCGCTCGTGTGCTCTAAAATCTGGGAAATTTAACAAGTTATCGGCATTCATAATACCTACGAGTTTTACATTTCTAAAATCTAATCCTTTGGTTAACATTTGTGTACCTACCAAAATATCGATTTCCTGCTGCTCTAAAGCGGTTATAATTTTCTCGTAGCCATATTTGCCACGTGTAGTGTCTAAATCCATTCTGGCAACCTTATGCTCGGGAAATAGTGTTTTAACTTCAGTTTCAATTTGCTCAGTACCAAAACCTTTGGTGTCTAAATTAGAAGTCCCACAAGCCATGCATTTTTGCAGCATTGCATTGGTATGGCCGCAATAATGACAACGTAACTGGCTACGGTATTGGTGGTACGTTAAACTAACATCGCAATTTGGGCATTGTGGCGAGTGACCACAGGTATTACATTCCACAATTGGCGAATAACCACGTCTGTTTTGAAACAAAATCACCTGGTGACCTTCCGCTAAGGTTTCATTTATTTCTGCAATCAATCTATCGCTAAAATGACCTTTCATACGTTTCTTTTTGTGCTTTTCGGCAATATCAATCAACTCAATATCTGGCATTTGCACGTTATTATAGCGACGGTTAATTTCTACTAAACCATATTTCCCTTCTTTTGCATTAAAATAACTTTCTAAACTTGGTGTCGCACTACCTAATAATGTTTTAGCTTGATGCAAATGCGCCAAAACTATGGCTGCATCTCTGGCATGATAACGTGGTGCTGGATCGAACTGCTTAAAAGATTGCTCGTGTTCTTCGTCTACAATAATTAATCCCAAATCGTGAAATGGCAAGAAAATAGACGAACGTGCACCTAATATTATTTTCGCTTTCGCGGAATTGCCTAAGACATGGTTATACACCTCAACACGCTCATGCGCTGAGTATTTACTATGAAACACAGAGACTTGTTCTCCAAAATAATTTTGTAATCGGGTTACCAATTGCGTCGTTAACGCAATTTCTGGTAATAAGTACAATACTTGTTTGCCATTAGCAATAATTGCTTCAATGAGTTTTACATAAACCTCGGTTTTTCCTGAAGACGTAACACCATGCAACAACGTCACGTTTTGCGTTTTGAAAGTTGTTTTTATTTGTTTTAATGCTTCGGTTTGGTATTCGTTTAACGCTTTTGTGTCCTCATTTTCGTCGCCATCGTATTGCACACGATCGGTTTGAATGTGGTATTCTTCTAAAACACCTTTATCAATTAATGCTTTTATAATTGCTGATGAGCTTCCACTCTCCTCCACCAAATCTTTAACTTTTACCGGCTTTTTTGTTTTAGCCGAAATTGAAAATAAAGTCATAACCACCTGACGTTGCTTTTCGGCTCTACTTAACTCCTCTAAAAGCTTATGCAAGCCAACCTCGCTTGTGTATTCTGGCTGTAACTTAACATACCTTACGTATTTAGGTATGTATTTTTCATAAATTTCTTCTTGTAATAAAATGACTTCTTTATCGATAAGTCTTTTAATTACCGGAAGCACATTTTTTTTGTCGAGAATATTAGAAATCTCATGGATTTTTAAAGTTGATTGATGGTGTAAGGCTTCAAAAATCAAAAACTCATCATCCTTTAAATCGGTATCTTTTATTTCCTTTTTTAAATTTCTGCTTATTAGCGTTTCACTTTCAAGAATAAAAGCATTTGGTAATGCTGCTCGCATAACTTCGCCAACGGTACACATGTAATATTTTGCAATCCACTGCCAAAATTCCAGCTGTTTTTGAGTAACAATAGGTGTTTCGTCTAAAATCTGATGGATTTCCTTAGCTTCATAAATGAGTGGTGCATTTGTGTGAATAGCACCTACTAAACCTGTATGTATTTTGGTTTTGCCAAAAGGCACAGATACGCGCATACCAACTTGCAAAAATTCAGATTCAGCTTTTGTGATGCTGTAGGTGAACATTTTTTCAAGAGGAATTGCTAATATAACGTCTATGAAATGGCTCAATTGGTTTTTAAATTACTGGATTTTTGGATTGGTAAAGTTGCAATAACCTTAATAATGACTGCTCTTTGTTTACTGATAATTGTTTACTAACATTTGGTCACTTTTTAACACGTTCCCAATATTGTGTTTGGTAGAAAAAACCTACATAACCGCGTACTTGAAGTAAATCTGGATTATCCTCATCTAAGGCTAATCTTAATTTATAAACTTTGCCGTTTTCTGGATTCACCACTGTTCCTTTTTTATAATACTCACCATCCTTTTGCAAATTTTTAATTATTTCTAATCCTAAAATTGGTTTATTATAATCTGCACCATCACAGTAAATGCAGGGCAAATCTCTTTTACTATCATCGAAAATTTCTACTATCTTACCATAGACTTTCCCGTCGCGTTTAAAAATTTCTACCACAGATTTTTTTTCTTTGGTGTTGTCATCTACTGTGGTCCATTCTCCAAAGACATCTTGTGCGTTGCCTAAAAAGGATGCTAAAAGGACTAAAGCTAATAAGGATTTTTTCATTTTTTATGTTGTTTTCTTAAACGCATTAAAGCCATGTTTAATTCGAAGCCAAGTAGTAAAATATTGGCGTTTAACCATAGATAAAATAATAATATTAATAGCGCTCCAATAGAACCGTATAGTTCGTTGTAACGTGCAAAATTTTCAATATAAACACCAAACAGGTAGGATGTTAACATGATAAGTACCGTTGTAAATAAGGCACCAACCGAAAAGAATCGAGCATATCTCCCTTCTTTTGTACCTAAGTAATATAATGTTGCAGTAGCAAAGAATGTAACGATTACAAAGAAAGCATATTGTGCAATATTTGCCCACAAGCCTGCTTTTCGTCTTGCATCATAACCGTATTCCTCGAAAAATTCCAAGGTATTATCTACAATATAAATTTGAAAGTAACCCAAAACTGCAACGGTTATAATTAGTAAAAGCGATAAAATTAAGGCAACTCCCATAGCAAAAAAGTATTGCTTAAAAACATTTCTTGTTGATTGCTGATGAAAGGAGCTTTCAAAACCTGCAAAAAGGGCGTTTACGCCATTAGTCATTAAAAAAATAGCAACAATTAAAACGGTAGATAATAAACCGCTATTGCTGTTTTTGCCTTTTAATGCATTAAAGATATTGTCTGAAAAAAAATCGGAAGTTGTTGGTGGTAAAACAGATTCTAAAAACGCTAAAAAGTCGTTCTCGAAACCATCTATAGGAATAGAGGGAATAATTATTATAATAAATAATAAAAATGGAAATAACGCGGTAAAAAAACTATAGGCAATGGCGCTTGCTCTTGTTGTTAGCGCGCCTTTTGCAATACCAATAATGTATAATTCCATTAAATCGTAAAGCGATAAACCTTCTAATCCTGGTAGTTTTATATTACTTAATAATTTTACTAAACTATTAAGCACAGGAATTTTAAGCAATTTTTCTTTTAGCTCTTTTTTCTTAAATTGCTCTTCAACAACTATTTCTTCTATTATTTCTTTATCGATATTTTCTGGCATTAAACCTATGGGTTAATCGACTGCCTTTAAACTTAAATCTAAATTATAAACGGAGTGTGTTAATGCTCCAGACGAAATATAGTCTACTCCGCAAAGTGCGTAATCTCTAATTGTTTTTTCGTTAATTCCACCAGAACTTTCGGTGAGGCATTTATTGTTAATAAGCTTGACAGCTTTCTTGGTATCTTCGTAATTAAAGTTATCTATTAATATTCTATATACACCATCGCTTTCAAGAATTTCTTCAATTTCTTTTAAATCTCTTGCTTCAACAATAATTTTTAAGTCGCGATTAGTATCTTTTAAATATTGTTTTGTTTTCTCAATGGCTTTGGTTATGCCTCCAGCAAAATCGATGTGATTGTCTTTTAACATAATCATGTCGTACAATGCAAATCTGTGGTTTTCTCCACCACCAATTTTTACAGCCCACTTTTCTAAGGCACGAATGCCTGGTGTTGTTTTACGTGTGTCTAAAATTTTGGTTCCAGTACCTTCTAATAAGTCTACAAACAGTTTGGTTTTAGTCGCAATCGCACTCATACGTTGCATGGCATTAAGTACCAATCTTTCGGCTTTTAAAATGGATTGCGATGCTCCTTCCACATAAAACACAATGTCTCCATAGCTTACTTTGCTTCCATCTTCAATTAATGTTTCAATTTTTAAATTAGGATCTACGTAAGCGAATACCTGTTTTGCAAATTCCACGCCTGCAATTACACCATTATCTTTAACTAAAAGTTTTGCTTTGCCTTGAGCTGTTGCTGGAATGCACGATAATGAACTGTGATCACCATCACCAACATCCTCACGAATGGCATTGGCTATTATTAATTCTATTTCTTTATTGAATTGTTCCTGAGAAATCATTTATAAAAATTGTTTTAGCTAAAATAATGATTGCAAATCAAAAAAATGAAATTTTCAATTTGCAAATTGCAAAAAGTTTTACCTTTACGGCATGACCATTAAACTCATTGCCATTGGTAAAACAGATAATAAGCAACTTCAAGCTTTAATAGACGATTATAAAAAGCGTTTAGGATTTTACATTAAATTTGATTTTGAAATTATACCTGATATTAAAAAGGCTAAGCATTTAAGCGAAGCGCAACAAAAACAAAAAGAAGGCGAACTTATTTTAAATAAGTTAAACGCTACAGATGTTTTAATTTTATTGGATGAAAACGGCAAACAGCATGATAGCGTCGGGTTTTCAAACTATTTACAAAAACACATGAATTCTGGCATAAAACAACTGGTATTTGTTATTGGTGGTCCTTATGGTTTTAGCGAAGAAGTATATACTAAAGCCAAAGGTAAAATTTCGCTCTCTAAAATGACGTTTTCTCACCAAATGGTGCGTTTATTCGTTATTGAACAATTGTACAGAGGGTTTACTATTTTGAGGAATGAACCTTATCATCATCGATGATTAATCGCAATCTATTTTTAATTTTAGAACTTTTTTAAAAGGAGATATTTTCTCTAGTGTTATTTCCCAATCTTGATGATCAACATTATGCCTTTTTATAAACTTATACTTAATTACTCCACCAAAATTAACGTTACTTCTTTCCCATTGTTCTCTATCAAAAAAATTATTAAAATGTACTGTATTAAAATCGCTATTTTCTTCAATTACAATATATCTTTTTAAATTTAGCTTTTTGTTTTTTTTGTTTTTTCTCTCCAACTTATTTTTGTTAATTGCAGAATAAATAACTCCTAAATTGCTATTAATAACAGTATCTTTTATCTTTAGATAATTGTATTTATACTTCCAATCTTTCATTCTTATTTCTGTAACCAAATTATCTCTAATAATCTTGTTATATCCACATTTAAAATCTAAAGTATCTTCTTTTAACAGATCTGTTGATAATAAGATTCCTTTAGCATAGTACTTACTAAAATCTTTAAAAAAAATTCCTAAAGAATCTTTTCCTGAAGGGTATAATACTAATTGATAAGAATTATCTTTAGAATTTACTAATTTAAAATGCTTGCAATCGTTAGTATAACATTCTCCACCTTTCTCGCTATATTCCAAGAAATAATCAAACTCATAAACTTTCTCTTTTTTATTTTCCTGCGAAAAACTAAAAACCGAAAAAAGCACAATCAAGAGACTAACTATTTGTTTCATTAAAACTATTTTTGTTACCAAGCTAAATTACATTAATTACACCAAAGTATGCAACTCATATTCGCCACCAACAACCTCAACAAATTAAAAGAAGTACAATCTTTAATTCCGTCACATATAATACTATTGAGTTTACAAGATATTGGCTGTTTTGAAGATGTACCAGAAACCCAAAACACCATTGAAGGTAATGCCATACAAAAAGCAGAATACGTTAAACAACATTATGGTTACGATTGTTTTGCAGACGACACAGGTTTAGAGGTAGAAAGTTTAAATAACGAACCTGGTGTTTATAGTGCGCGTTATGCAGGTGAGCAGCGTAATGCAAACGATAACATGGATTTACTTTTAAAAAATTTAAATGATAAACCAAATCGAAACGCCCAATTTAAAACCGTTATCGCTTTAATTTTAAACAATAAAACTGAAACCTTTACTGGTATATGTAAAGGTGAAATCACTCCCGATAAAAAAGGAGATAAAGGGTTTGGTTACGACCCAATTTTTATGCCAAATGGCTATACTGAAACCTTTGCCCAAATAGACTTAACTCTTAAAAATAAGATTGGCCATCGTGGGAAAGCGGTTTCGCAATTGGTAAACTATTTAAACACGTTATAATTAGTTAATAATTAAACCTAAGCCATGGTTAGACAAAAATATTTCTATGAAAATTATCTAATATTTTATGTAACAAATCTGTTCTGTTATTATATATTTTCACGTGAGTATTAGGTATAAATTCTAAATTGGTATCGTTTACATATGCAATTATTTTAACTGTATTATGACTTTCAATTTTTAAATTTCTAAACAATTGTAAGTTGGACTCCTCAATATCTTTATGGTAGGCTTTAACGATAATTATGTCGTAATAATCTATATTATCGTTCACTTTAATTGCTTCTGCCTCGTGGTTAATAGTATCAATTGTACCGCCTGCAAAATCAATCATTTCAGTTAGTAAATCGTCATTAACATCTAAATCATTAAAATTAACGCTCTCTTTTACCCAAAGCACTGGAAATTTATTTATTGAAGAATCTTCTTCTGTACTAAAACAGCTTCGTATTAACGAAATACGCAGCATAATGTTTCTAATATCTGGTATTAATTTTTTATTTAAGTTTTGTTTAATATGGTTTATTTTTTCTTGAATGGCAATGGTTCTATTATATACCTCATTAGAAACTTCTAATACTTTTACTTCTTGAATTTCATTATTAGGCACATAATTAATAACATTTTTTGTGTTAGCATCCGCCCAATATTTGTTGACATTTTTAGGTAATTGAATAGCGTCAACCAAATCATCTATCTCTTGCTGTTTAATGATTTTTCTTTCTTCAAGTTGCGTCTCTGCTTGATAGAGTCTATTGTTAAAGTCTGAAACATAGACATCGTTAAATAATTTATCCTTAACTATTTCTATGGATTTTGAGTTTCGGCTATTGTAATAATTTTTATAATTAAAACTTTTTACAAAGCTTGAAGCTGTTTGTGCTCCAACCATAAATAAGGCTTTCATATCCTCTGGATTCATTTGGAAATCTAACCAGTTAAAATTACTTGTATCTATGTAGGCTATAGATTCGTTACTTACAGAAGGATTTTTGTTTATAGATTCGAAATCGCGTACTATTCTTGCATTATCGAAACATTGGCCTAACAAACCAAGTATTGTATTATTTTCTTTAGTTTTATCTCTGTCAATACCTAACTTAACGCCAATGGTGGTTGTATGCGTTTTTAGTTCGTTGTATTGCTTTACATAGGGTACACCTTTACTTCTGGCTTCATTTTTTTCTCGTAATTCTTTCTCTCTTTCCCATTTGGATTCTAACTCATCGAAAACATCTATAGGAAAATTAGACATAATGCCACCATCTACTAAAGACACCTCTTTAGGTAAACTACCTTTAAATCTGCACCATTCAAACCATTTTTTTCTAATAGCATCGTAGGCGTTATCTCCAGGATTCATCCAATCTAATTTTAGCCGTACAGGCTCAAAAAGTAAAGGTACCGACATAGACGCTCTAACCAATTGTGATGGATTAACCTTATTTACATCTTGAAAGTAATGATCTGCCATTTCGGGAAAAATTACTTTAGTCTGCGTAGTTAACTCTGCTGTAATTAATGCCAGAATACATTGTTTCTTTATAGTATCTTCTGGTAATGCAGGTAAACCAATTCCTTTCTTTTTAAGCATAGCTATAGACTCTCCATAACGAATTGTATAAATCGATTTGGTTAGTCTTTTCATATTCTTATCTAGTTCTCCTAATGTTAAGGCGACTATCTTTATTTCATTTTCTTTTTCTAAACACTTTAAAACCTCTACCATTAAATCTGTACATTCAAAACGAGACAGTTCTTTTTCACCACTACTCCATAAATTATTAAGGCATTTATTTAATGTTTTACTCTTTTCATCCTTTTTATACACCTGTAGGCTACAACAGTAATCATGCGCTTTAAATACATGAAAATTATTGGTTAACATATTTAACGTTTCTTCAAAACCTGACTTGGTCCAGTTTTTTGTGTAAATGCCGTTATATGCCAGTTCTAAGCCATCGCATAATTGTTCCCAATTGAGAATATTATCCAGCCAACTCTCGAAGTTTTTTCCGGGATTCATTCCTTTCTTCTTTTTCAAATCCCAGTAATTCCACAACATAATTGGATTAGCAATAAAATTTAAAAAGCTTTTTTTGTCTTTCGAGGTTATAAACTTTATTAAGGCTTTGGCATCTTTTCCACCATCAATAAAATCCATGAAATCCTTGTTAATTAGGTGCCTTAGAATACGTTCACTTTTTTCTTCGCTAGGACTGCCAATGGCAGACATTAAATAAGAATTAATAGAACCCGCAGAGGTACCTGCCAAACCAAGAAACCGAATACCAACTTTTTCTAATACATAAGTAAATCCTGCTAAAGCAATCCCTAACATACCACCACCTTCTTGAACCAGATTTACATATTGGTTACCGTCTTCGTCCCAAAACTCAGACATAAAAAATGGTTTGCCAGATTCTGCCTGATCAGCTTTCCACTCTCTTAAATCTTCTACTACACTCCATACACTTGAAGTAAACTCTTCTACTTTCATTTTATATAATTTTGATTAACAGCGTGTTAACAATTTACGATATTATTTTTTTTTGAACAATCACTTCGTTAAATTAATTACAATTAATCTTAAATTTAGTTGTACCTTTGCACCTTGAAAAACGCAAGCGCGTTATAATTGACTCCTCAGAGAGAGGATGTGTTACTAGAAGTTTTAGGTTAAGTATGTTCAATGCACTTCTATTCGTAACACCAAATAGATTGACATTGAAATACATAACAAAAGAATGAGCACATTCCAAGAATTAGGTCTTAACGAAGATCTTTTAAAAGGTATCGCAGATTTAGGTTTTGAAACACCATCTGAAGTACAAGAAAAAGCAATCCCAATTTTATTAAACGAAGAAACAGATTTAGTAGCCTTAGCGCAAACTGGAACTGGAAAAACGGCTGCATTTGGTTTCCCAATGCTACAAAAAATTGATATTGACAGTCGCACAACGCAAGGTTTAATATTATCTCCAACACGTGAGTTGTGTTTACAAATTGCAAACGAAATGAAAGCCTACGGTAAATACTGTAAAGGTTTAAACGTTGTAGCTATTTATGGAGGATCGAGCATTACCGATCAGGCACGCGAAGTAAAACGTGGCGCACAGGTTATTGTAGCTACTCCAGGTAGAATGAAAGACATGATTAGCCGTAGATTAGTTGATATTACTAAAATCCAGTATTCGGTTTTAGACGAGGCAGACGAGATGCTAAACATGGGCTTTAAAGAAGATATTACAGATATTCTTTCTGGTACGCCTGAAGATAAAAACACCTGGTTATTTTCTGCAACCATGCCAAAAGAAGTGGCAACAATTGCAAGAAAGTTTATGAACAGTCCGCAAGAAATTACGGTTGGACATAAAAACGAAAGTACAGATACAGTATCTCACGAATATTATTTAGTAAATGCTCGCGACCGTTACCAGGCTCTAAAACGTTTGGCAGATGCTAATCCAGATATCTTTTCGGTTATTTTTTGTAGAACAAAACGCGATACACAAAAAGTTGCAGAGCAATTAATAGAAGACGGTTACAGTGCTGGAGCGCTTCATGGTGATTTAAGTCAGAACCAGCGCGATATCGTAATGAAGCAGTTTAGAACACGCCAAATACAAATGCTTGTGGCAACAGATGTTGCTGCTCGTGGTATTGATGTTGACGATATTACACACGTAATAAATTACCAATTAAGTGATGAAATAGAAACGTACACACACCGAAGCGGACGAACAGGTCGTGCCGGAAAAACAGGTGTATCTATGGTTATTGTTTCTAAAAGTGAAATACGCAGATTAAAAAGCATCGAGCGTATTATTAATAAAAAATTCGAGAAAAAGGAAATACCTAACGGTATGGAAATTTGCGAAGTGCAATTAATGTCTTTAGCGAATAAAATACATAGCACAGAAATTAACCATGAAATTGATAAGTATTTAGAAGACATAAATGCCTTGTTTGAAGATACCAGTAAGGATGAATTGATCAAGAAATTTTTCTCTGTAGAATTTACAAGATTCTTTAACTACTACCAAAAAGCAAAAGATTTAAATATCTCTGCTGGCGATCCTAATCGCGATGGTGGTCGTGATGGCGGTCGTGTATCCAGCGGCAATGCAACCCGTTATTTCATTAACGTTGGTGAGAAAGATGGCTTTAACTGGATGACTTTAAAAGACTTTTTAAAAGAACAATTAGGGTTAGGAAAAGATGATTTATTTAAGGTAGACACTAAAGAAACGTTTTCTTTTTTCAATACCGAAAAAGAACACGAAGCGAAAGTATTAGCACATTTTTCTGAGTTTAAACACGAAGGACGTTTTGTAAACGTTGAAGTGACAGAAGATAAGCCAAATCGTGGTGGTCGTGGTCGCGGAAAATCTGGAGGCGGAAGACGTCGTGATGGCGGAAGCGGTGGTGATAGAAGACGTGCAGGCGGAAGAAGCGAAGAGAGACGTGGCAGACGCAGCGAAGGAGCAGACAGAGGTGACAGAAGACGTGGAAATGACGATAAACCAAAAACACGTTCTCGAAGAGGTGATGGTGGCGAAAGAGATAAAAGTGAGTTTAAAACAACACATACTCGACCAAGACGTTCAAGGAGATAATTAAACCTTTTTGTTAATATTAAGTCAAATACTAAAGCATAGAAGTACTAAATAAAATTTGTTTAGTACTTTTATCGCTTAGAGCATTAATAATGAAGCAACTTTTAATCCTGTTTTTTTTTATTTTTAGTACCTATTCTGTCGTTGCACAGGAAAAGGAAGGTAACAGCACAACTACAAAGGATAAAGTTGAAGGTGTAATAATAGACTCTCAAACCAGTGAACCTATTGAGAGTGTTAACATTGTAAACCTTAACCAAGTTATTGGAACTTCTACCAATAGTAAAGGAGAATTTAAACTTAGAGCCAAAGTAGACGACACGCTGCATTTAACTTACATTGGTTATAAATCGATTAAAGTTAGGGTAACAAATGATTGGCTAAAATTTGGCAGCTCTAAAATTACTTTAACCGAATTAGCATTAGCCTTAGAAGAAGTTGTGGTAAACGATTTACAACTTACAGGCTACTTAGAAATCGACATTAAACAAGTGGCTTTAAATACTAATTATCGCTACAGTATTTCTGGCTTATCGTCTGGCTACGAAGCTGGAAATAATAAATCTTCCAGTAAAATAAGTAAAGTACTGGGCTCTATTTTTAATCCCTTAGATTTTCTTTATAATACGTTTAGCCGTAAAGGTGAAGAGCTAAAAAAGCTAAAACAAATGAAAAAAGACGATGAGATTAGAAACCTCTTAGCGTCTCGTTTCGATAGGGAAACGCTCATGGTTTTACTTCAAATTAGTAAAGTGGATTTAGATGAAATTGTATCGCAGTGCAACTATTCTAAAGACTTTATTAATAGTGCTAACGATTTACAAATGTTAGACGCCATTAGCCAATGTTACGAAGAATATAAGGTGTTAAGTCGCGATAAAAAGAAAAGATAAATAACTTTAGTTATAAGATTCTTTGTGAAAATGTGTTTCGCCTTTGTTTTTTTGTGTCTCAATTAAATTCCATATCTTCTTTTCTTCTCTAATATAATGGAGCTAATTATTTCCTTTTATTTGCATAAAAACGTTCAATAATCTCATGATAACTTTTAATGGTTTTTTTACACCAATCCAAGCGTTTTTCAAGCTTTTCAGTTTTTGTTAAATGCCAATCTATGTTTGTTTTTTTCAACTTTGTAGTAACGTGTTGAAGAATTATAGCCGCAGAAACCGAAATATTTAAACTTTCTGTAAAGCCAACCATTGGTATTTTTAGAAAAACATCCGCTTCATTTAAAACTTCTTCCGATAATCCTTCGGTTTCCCTTCCAAAGAAAAAACAAGATTTTTTAGTCACGTCAAAATCATACAACTCGCCATCGTCTGTATGTGGTGTTGTAGCCACTATTTGGTAACCCTCTTTCTTCAATTCATTTATGCAATCCTTTACAGAATGGTATCTATTTAAATCTACCCATTTCTGCGCTCCCATTGCAATTTCTCTATCTATACGCTTGGAGTTAGTTTCCTCTACAATATTCACTTCCTGTATTCCAAACACATCACAACTACGAATTACCGCACTTGTATTGTGCAATTGGTAAACATCCTCTGTTGCCACGGTAAAGTGTTTTGTGCGTTGCTCGAGTACCTTACCAAAACGTTCTAACCTGTTTTCGGTAAGATAAGTTTCAAGATGTTCGAGAAGTTTTATATCTATCATAAAGTAAAAATAAAAAACCCGACGCAAATGCATCAGGTTTTATAATCTATATTGTGGTGCTTTTAATTAATCCCTATGTTTCCTTGGGCTATTAAGAGACTTAAATCATTTTCAAAATGTACATTAACATAACCATCAACGGTTAAAACATCATCATAAACAAATGGCGTCCCATCCATTAATTCGCTAATATTCGTATGGCTTGAACCAGTGGTGCCATTCACCGTTTTAAAAGTTAAAATTATTGCTCCAGGAGCACTATCTACACTTCCCGCATGAATGTGAGCTGGTAGCATACCGCTTGCTGGAGTGCCTTCCAAATTAAAAACAGCTAAAGCTTCTCCATTTAATCGCTCTTTAAAGGTAATAGTTCCAAAAGCATTGGTTAAATCGCGCTCTTCTAATGTGTAAGTAACTTGTGTTGTGGTTAATTCATTTTGTCCAATATCTGCGTTGGCAACTGGAGTGTTTAAATTGGTGTCGTTAGATTTAACTTCAACATAACCATCAAAATTAATTAAATCTGCATAAGAGATTGGTGTACCATCATCTAAAGTTGTAAACACAGTTGTACTCGTGCCTGTTTCGCCATTAACGGCATCTAAGGTTAAAGCAATGTCTTCGCCATCGTTGGCAGCATTATCTAAATATAAAAAGGCTGAATGGAAATCGCCAGCACTGGTTCCAGATACATTTAGTTCTATACTGCGTGTAAAATTTGAATTTTCAATAAAACGTACCGTACCAGAAATTCCAGAATTATTTACTGTAGTAAGTGTGTACGTTTTAGATTGGAACACTGTTACTTGATCGGTTTCATTATCGTCTGAATTACAGCTGGTAATAAACACCAACGGAATAATTAATAAGAGTTTATATATTGTTTTCATTTAAATAGGTTTTTTTTATATTAATTGTATAACTAAGTACTAAATTACAGATTAATGTTTAGTTCGCCAACCATAAGAGAAATAATACTAACTTTAGCTTTTAATTTTTTTTTAAATGAAACATATTGTTGTCCTGTCTGGTGCTGGAATGAGTGCCGAAAGTGGTTTAAAAACCTTTCGCGATGCCAATGGCTTATGGGAAGGCCACGACGTCATGTCTGTTGCTTCACCAGAAGGTTTCAAAGCAAATCCAGAATTGGTATTCAATTTCTATAACCAAAGAAGAAAACAATTATTAGAAGTAAAACCTAATGCGGCTCATTTTGATTTAGCGAAATTAGAAGCCAATTTTAAAGTGACAATTATTACTCAAAATGTAGACGATTTACACGAACGTGCAGGAAGTAGTAATGTTATTCATTTACATGGCGAATTATTAAAAGTACGCTCCATTAAAGATGAAGCTAATGTAAAACCTTGGACTACCGATTTAAATACTGGCGATTTTGATGAAAACGGACATCAATTACGTCCGCATGTTGTTTGGTTTGGCGAGGCTGTACCTATGATAGAAACTGCTGTGGATGTATGCAATACGGCAGACATTTTGCTAATTATTGGTACCTCTATGCAAGTGTATCCTGCTGCAAGTTTAATGCATTATGTACCAGAAAACACACCAACCTATTTTATAGATCCCAATCCAGCGGTTAGTAGTAGTAAAAATTTAACCGTTATTGCGGAGACAGCAACAAAAGGCATGCAACAATTTATAAATTTGTTATAATTAATGAAAAACACTTTCCTCCTATTTTTTGTGTGTTTAACTGCTACTTGTTTTAGCCAGGAAACCGAAGTAAACGATTCTACTTACATAACCTCTTTTAAGCATAAAATAATGCTAAAAGCCAATTTAGATACACAAACCGAATCGTATTCCATTCAAAATAACACTACAGATAATTTTAGTCTTACTGCCAATAATAATTTCAAATTTGCTTTATCTGCTAATTATGAATTTATAGGACTAAAAGTTGCTTTTTCTCCAAGAGATAAGGATTTGCCTTATAAAACGGCATTTCAAGATTATGCAGTACGCTTATTTTTTAACCAATGGATACAGACGTTTCAATACAGACGCGTTCGTGGTTTTTATAGAGATGGAGAAATATTAGAAGGTGAACAGGAGCAATTTCCCGACTTTAAAACCATTAGCTGGAATGGTGCTACGTCTTACGTTATGAATCCTAATTTCTCACTTAAACACGTGTTGTTTAATACCGAATGGCAACGTAAAAGTGCTGGAAGTTTTATTCCAACGGTTCGTTATGGTTACCAACGTATTTCGGATCGTGTAGAAGGCATAAAAGAAGCACAAAACATTTATAGCATTGCGCTTGCTGCAGATTACTATTATACTTGGGTTATTGAAGATAATTGGTTTGTTACTCCTGCTATTTCGCCTGCTATTGGCGTTCGGTTTACCGATTATGCTTTAGGTGATAACAGCGAACAAAGTACCTTGTTTACAACTTCGGTAAATTTAGGCTTGTACTTTGGCTATACCTCTGAGAACATGGTTGCTGGCGCTAATTTTAATTTCGACTCTAAAGCTACAAATGCCAAAACAAAAACGAATATAATAAGCGATAGAAGTTATGCTAAAATCTATTTTGGATACCGTTTTAATCCGCCTGCTGGTTTAAAAAAGCAAGTAGAATGGGTGAAGGATAAAATAAAAAAATAATTAGAAGTTTGGTAAAATGTAATTTAAGCACTTAAATCCATTTCTTTTATGCTTTTAATTCTGTTTCTTTCTAAAAACGCATCAATCGTTTCAAAATGTTCTATTACACGTTGGTCTTTAAATTCGAATACTTTTTGAGATAAACCTTGTAGAAAATCACGATCGTGAGAGACTAAAATAAGTGTCCCATCGAAAGCCAGTAATGCTTCTTTTAAAACATCTTTAGATTTTAAATCCAAGTGATTGGTGGGCTCATCTAAAATAAGCAAATTTACAGGCTCTAATAAAAGTTTAACCATTGCCAATCTGGTTTTTTCTCCACCAGATAACACACTTACTTTTTTGTCTATATCGTCGCCTTTAAACATAAAACGACCAAGAATGTTTTTTATTTGCGTTCTTACATCGCCTTTAGCAACAGCATCTACAGTTTCGAAAATGGTTAAATCTTTATCTAATAAAGCTGCTTGATTTTGGGCAAAATAACCAACCTTAACATTATGCCCTAAACTGCATTTACCTTCTACTTCTATTTCGCCTAAAATAGATTTTATCATTGTAGATTTTCCTTCGCCATTTCTACCAACAAAACTTACCTTTTCGCCTCTTGCAATAGAGAAACTCGCATTTTTAAAAACCGTATTTGTGCCATAACTTTTAGATAAATTTTCTACAATTACAGGGTAATCTCCAGAACGTTGCGCTGGCGGAAAACTTAATTTTAAAGCAGAATTATCGACTTCATCAATTTCAATGATTTCTAATTTTTCCAGCATACGTTCTCGGGAAGACACTTGGTTTGTTTTAGAAAACGTGCCTTTAAAACGCTCGATAAATGCCATATTATCTGCAATAAATTTTTGCTGTTCCTGGTAGGCTTTTATCTGGTGTGCACGTCTATCTTCACGTAGCTGCAAATAATGCGAATAATTAGCTTTATAATCGTAAATACGACCCATAGTAACTTCTATTGTTCTATTGGTAATATTATCGATAAATGCACGATCATGCGAAATCACCATAACAGCATTGGCTTTATTTACCAGAAAATCTTCTAACCATATAACCGATTCTATATCGATGTGGTTGGTAGGCTCATCTAATAATATTAAATCTGGCTTCTGTAATAGTATTTTAGCTAATTCTATACGCATTCGCCAGCCGCCAGAAAAGGTGTTGGTTAATCGCGTAAAGTCGTTTGGTTTAAAGCCTAAACCTTTAAGCGCTTTTTCTACTTCGGCATCGTAATTTATATCTTCTAATGCATAATATTGCTCGCCTAATTCACTTACCTTTTCTATAATAGCCATGTACTCATCACTTTCATAATCTGTACGTGTTTCTAATTGTGTGTTTAAGGCTTCCATTTCGTTTTTCATTTTAAATATATGAGCGAACGCCTTAGAAGCTTCTTCGAAAACGGTACAATTATCTTCGGTTAGTAAATGTTGTGGTAAATAGGCAATTACAGTCTCTTTAGGATAATTTACTTTACCTCTTGTAGCGTTTTGTGCGCCAGCAATAATTTTCATCATGGTCGATTTTCCTGCACCATTTTTCCCCATTAATGCAATCTTATCGTTAGGGTTAATAACAAAGTTAACATCGCTAAACAAAGTGGTTCCGCTAAATTCTACTGCTAAATTATCTACTGTAATCATCTGTTGTGTTCCTGAATTTTTTTCAGCAGCAAAATTAATAAAAGCAACGGATTACTTTTTATAAAAGAGAGCATAAAAAAAAATAATTTTACTCGGTACATTCATTAGTATCACATTAATTTTAATATAGCAAAAACAAGTGCTCTCAATAGTGTTATTTCGTTTATATTTACGCTGTTCTTAAACTAAACATGAGGAAAATATTACATAAATACCAAACTAAATATAAAGACAGTAAATTCAGGACATTTATAATAAAACATAAAAAATATGCTCCTGTATTTTTCTTTATTGCCGGTTTTATTTTCGATACCTTAACGCTTGGTCGTGTCGATAGGCTTTACGATACGGTAGTTTTATGTTTACACATGACATCGCTTACAATTGTAATCTACCTCTACAATTTAGCAGAAGACGGCAGGTGGAAAAACACTTTGCTTGCACGCTATGAAATATATTTACCCTTAGCAATCCAGTTTTTCTTTGGAGGTCTTTCCAGTGCTTATGTTATTTATTTTTTTAGAAGTGTTTCGGCATCTAAAACTGTTTCTTTTTTTATACTCCTACTTTTACTTTTATTTGCAAACGAGCTTTTAAAAAAGCGTATTGCCAACAAATACTTACAATTTGGTGTTTACTTTTTTATCAGTTTTACCTTTTTCTCCTTTATTATCCCAGTGTTTATTAGAGAAATGAACACTTATATCTTTTTATTATCTGGCCTTGTAAGTTTAGGCATTACCATTGCATTTATCACTTTAATTTACCGTTCAAGCCCAAGCACACGTGTAGAAATACATTATGCTAAGCTTATGGGAATTATAATTGCCATCTATTTATTTATCAATTCGTTTTACTTCTTAAAATTAATTCCTCCCGTTCCATTAGCGCTTTCTAATGGTATTGTAGCACATAGTATTGTAAAAACCGATAATAAATATATGGTAACGTACGAAGCTGAAAACTGGTACGTGTTCTGGCGAAAATACAGAAAAGAATATATCCACAAACCAAATGAAAGAGTCTATATTTTTGCCTCTGTTTTTGCACCAACAGATTTAAAAAAAGCAGTACTACACAGGTGGAAATGGTATAACGACACGACACAAAATTGGGAAACGGTTGAAGATATTGGGTACGATATTACAGGCGGAAGGGATAATGGGTTTCGAGGGTACACTTATAAAAGTAATGTAAAGGAAGGATTCTGGAAAGTTGAAGTTATTACCGAAGAAGAATTGGTTTTAGGTGTTGTTGATTTCGAAATTATAACCAGTACGACATTGCAACCTAAAAAATTAGTGAAGAAAAGGTTTTAAGCATTTTAAATGAAATGTTGAAATAGTAAAACTTCCCTATTAATCTCATCTTATTTTAAAAACAAAAGACTACTTTCGCGCAAAATTTAGAATTGCATAAATTATGAAGCGCATAAACGAGTACAAAAAGTTATTTGAGGTTGAAGCACAGCCTACACTTAGCGAACTTAAAAAAAAATACAGAAATCTGGTAAAAGAATGGCATCCAGACAAATTTCAAGATAATGATGCTAAAGCTGAAGAAGCAGAAGTGATGAGCCGTAAGATTATTGATGGTTACCATTTTTTGGTAAGCATTGCTCCAGAAACTAAAGCTGCAAATTTAGAAGACTATAACACTACTATTAATTCGCCAATTATGGACTGGAAACATAAAGGGTTACTTTTGGAAGTTTCTTTTTTAGACGGTAATACCTACGAGTATTTTGGAGTTAATAAAGCGCTTTATATAAAATTTGCTAGTAGCGATAAACAAACCCGTTTTGCTAAGCGTAGTATTTTTAATTCGTTTACTTATAGAAAAATTAAAAAACAGGACGTCGTTGCTTAATAAACGTTGTAAAATAATGAAGGCTCAAAATTAAAATTTTGAGCCTTTTTGTTTGTAAGCCTATATTATTCTTTTACACGTTTTAAATCTAAATCCTGAAAGTCGAAACTAAAATCTATATTGGGAGAAATACCCTTTAAGGTAATGCCTTGCGCCTTGCCCTTACTGTCTAAAGTGAAAAACACAAAAGCATCGGCATTCATATCTTGATATTCCCATTTAACAGCAAAAGTATTGTCTTTATAATATTGTAAGGCTCCGTTTAATTTTGGGGAACGTAAAAACTGAATCCAGAGTTTACCATTCCTTTTAAAAACTTCGGCTTTACCAAACCAATTGTCTTTATAGAAACCTACGTAATTATCTTGTTTTATTGTAGATGCGTCTACTGTTGCTATTTCGTCCCATACTTTTTTAGTTACCTCATCATTACCAGTAGCTCTTTGTTTAAAATAGGCAGCATACTTATCTACCCAGTTAAAATTATCTAAGCCTAAATAATCATCGGCTATGGCATTGGCAACAGACGAAAACAAACCTGCGCCATCATCGCTTGTATTGGTTAAAATAACCACGCCTAAGTTAAGATCCGGAATTAAAACAGTATTAGATAACATACCTGGTAAACCTCCAGTGTGCTCTACTTTTAAATTTCCTTTTACATCAGACAGGAACCATCCTAAACCATAGCCTGCAAAGTGAGAATTATATCTGGGATTAGGGTCTGTGCTCATTACAGTATGCATTCGCCACATTTCGCGATGGTTCTTTTCTGTAAACAATTGCTTGTTTAAGCGGTCTCCATATTTCCCTTTGTTTAAATGGAGTAACATCCATTGGGAGATATCATCTACATTAGAGAATATGCCACCTGCTGCACCGTTCATCATTTCTTTAAACGTTGGGATTACTCTAATCTCTCCACTTTCTACGGCATGAGAGGCAGATAAGTTACTGGTATCTTTTATACGATCTAAAGATGCATAGGTGTTATCCATATGCAACGGTTCTAAAATCCTTGTTTTAATAAAATCTTCCCAGCTCATACCACTTTTTCTTGCAATAAGCTCACCTGCAACGAGGTATAGCAAATTATCATAGTCCCATTTTGTTCTAAATGCAGATTCTGGTTTAAAATATTGAAAACTAACCAACAAGTCATCCATTGTAAAATCGGTGCCATCGGGAAAAAACATTAAATCTCCCACGCCCAATCCTAATCCGCTGCGATGTGTAACTAAATCTTGAATATTAAAATTGTCTTCAACATATTGATTATACATTCTAAATTCCGGAATGTGATCTTTTACTTTATCTAACCATGTTATCTTACCTTCTTCAACTAAAATAGCTAAAGCCGCAGTTGTAAAAGCCTTACTATTAGAGGCTATTGCAAATTGTGTGTGTTCGTTTACCGCACTTTTAGTTACAATAGATTTTACTCCATAGCCTTTATTATGAATAACTTTCCCATCCTTAACAACAGCAACGGCACAACCTGCCACATTAAATTTACTCATTGCATAGTTAACTAATGAATCTACTTGTGTAGAACTCATTTGTGCATTTAATACTGATGTTACTACCAGCATTAAAATGAAACTTAATTTTCTAAGTCTGAAATCTTTCATAATAACATTTTTTAGAATTAGTTTTTATTCTTCTCCTCTATCCACTTACTCATAAACTTAGTACTCTGTAAAGTATGATGCATAAGCATGCTTCCTGTAAAGTTGTTTCTTCGGTGTAATTCTAAAGCATTTTGGGTGGTTTCAACTTTATGTAAAAAGTCTTTGGTGTACAATTGCTTATCAAAACGAATGTTAATAATATTTACACCTATTTTCTGTTTCCCTGCCCAGTAAATTTTATTAGTATATAATTCGACTGCTTTTTCGGCAAAAATTTCTGGTTCGTCCTCTACAAAACCATTGGGTTCCAAGTCGCCATACATACCTTCGGCTCCAATACTTGTTGTAACACATGGAATGCCGTTTACCATAGCATCAATAATTTTACCTTTTAAACCCGCTCCATAGCGTAAAGGCACCAAACAAACTTTATAAGTTTGCATAACCTCTTTAATGTTTTCTGCAAAACCTTTAACTATAAATCCATCTGCTTCGTTATGCATTTGTTTTGCCTGTTCGGTAACATAAGCACCATAAATATGAACCTCTGCTTTTGGTAGTTTTTGCCTTATAAGCGGCCAAATGTTTTGTTTTAAATGCACCAGACCATCCACATTAGGTGCATGTAAAAAATTACCAATAGCAATAAAATGTTCACATTTTTTAAAATTTGGTAAGGCTTTCTGCGTCTTTAAAGAAATAGCGTCTAATAAAAACGGCAAATAACACAACAAGCCATCTGAAACATGAAATTGCTGCGTTAAAATTTCTATTTCAACTTCTGATATGATAATACTTAAATCGCATCTGTAAATACTTGCTATTTCTCGCTTAGCCGTATCGTTAAAAAGGTATCTTGTGTCGAAAACAGTATTATCTTCTAAGGCTAAAAGTCGTCCACGTCTTAAACAGTGTAAGTCTTCTGTATCAAGTATTCTAAGGGCTTGCGGACATTGTTCTGCAACTCGCCATCCAAACTGTTCTTCAATCATAAAACGATCGAACATAACCACATCTGGATTGAGCTCTTTAACAAACGTATCGAAACTCGAGTCGTTAAGGGTTATAGTCTTGGTTTTAACTCCAATACTTTCTAAGTCGAAAGCATTATCGCTTTTTGCACATGCTGTTGCAAAAGTTATATCGTAATTCTTGTTCTTAAAAATTTCTATTAGGTGCATCATACGGCTTCCTGCAGCAGAACTTTGTGGCTCTGGCCAGACGAAACCTATAATAAGGAGTGTTTTATTCAAAAGGGATAAATTATATATTAATTAATAAGAGTTGTTTATATAATAACTCTTCTTTTATTTAAAAATTATTCTGGTCTTGGAGTAAGTGCATAGCCAGTTCTTACTTGCTTTGCCCATTGTACTACATCTTTAATTTGTTGGTTGGTTAAAACGGCTTCACTATGCGTCCAGGTGTAAGAGTCTAATGGCATTTCTTTAGCTTCAACCATCTCAATTAATTCTTCGAACTTATGGTCTTTTCTTTTAACCGAATTGCCTTCCCACTGCGACATATTAAAATGTTTTTTACCATCGTTAACATGATTTGCTAACCAGTAATTTACAGGCGTAATATTGTTATACCAAGGGTAACGTGTATTATTACTATGGCAATCGAAACACGATTCTTTTAAAATAGCTTTTACGTTTTCCGGCGGATTAGTTTCGGCTAAAAAAGCAGTAACAGATTCCATGTTACCTTCGTTTTTTTCTGGTCGGAAAAATTGTGCAACAACAAAAATTACTAATAAAAGTAATAGTATCTTTCTTACAATTTTCATTTTGTTTAATTTTAAAGTCTAAAAATAAGAATTTCATTTGACTACCGAAGCCTTATACCAAGAATTAAATTATGTAAATCACTCGCGAGAAAAGCGCTTGTACTATGCCAATTTAGTCATTAACAACCCAGAATTAATCCCTAAGTTATTGGCTATCATGTTTATGGTAGATGATAAAATATCACCACGAGCAGCTTGGGTTTTCGAGTTTATGTGCGGTGAAAATCTGGAAGCTATAATTCCGTATTTAGATTACTTTACAGATAAAATTAATACAGTAAAAATAGATTCGGCTGTTCGCCCAGTAGCTAAAGTTTGCGAGTATTTAATAAAAGCTTACTACGGCAAAAAAGAAAGCAAAATTAAAGCTACACTATCGTCAGAACATAAAGAAAAAATTATTGAAGCCTGTTTCGATTGGATGATTAACGACGAGAAAATTGCGCCTAAAGCGTATGCTATGAATAGCTTATTTCTCTTAGGTAGTGAGTTTAAATGGATTCATCCAGAATTAGCCCTTATTTTAGAACGCGATTACCAAATGCAGAGTTCTGGTTTTAAAGCACGCGCAAGACATATTTTAAAGAAGATAAAAAAATAGAACAAAAAAATTGATAAACTTTTAGACGCTTCACTCTTAACTTTTCACTTTGTTGGCTATCTTTGCTTCTTTCAAAATTTGAAGCAACCAACACATTAACTATGTCATTATCTGCATTAAATGCCATCTCACCAATAGATGGACGTTATAGAAATAAAATTGAAGTCTTAGGCAAGTATTTCTCTGAAGAAGCCCTAATTAAATACCGTGTTTTAGTTGAAATAGAATATTTTATAGCGCTTTGCGAGCAACCTTTACCTCAACTTAAAAGTGTAAACATTTCGGTTTTTAACGATTTACGTAAAATATATAAAGATTTTTCTACCGAAGATGCGTTGGCTATTAAAGAGATTGAAAGTATTACCAATCACGATGTAAAAGCTGTTGAATATTTTATAAAAAAAGAGTTCGATAAACTTGGGTTAGAAGCATATAAAGAATTTATTCATTTTGGGCTCACCTCTCAGGATATTAACAATACAGCTATTCCTTTAAGTATTAAAGAAGCCATGAACGATGTTTATGTGCCGCAATATCTTGAAGTATTAAAAAAATTAGAAACACTTTCTAACGATTGGGCAGCTATACCAATGTTGGCACGTACACATGGCCAGCCAGCCTCTCCAACGCGTTTAGGTAAAGAAATTGAAGTGTTTGTTGTACGCTTAAAAGAACAATTTAATTTATTAAACGATATCCCAAGTGCTGCAAAATTTGGTGGTGCTACTGGTAATTTTAATGCACATAAAGTTGCTTATCCAAATATAGACTGGAAAGCTTTTGGTAGTAACTTTGTACAAAACAGATTAGGATTACAACATTCGTTCCCAACAACACAAATAGAGCATTATGACCATATGGCTGCTTTATTCGATTGTTTAAAGCGTATTAACACCATTATTATAGACTTAGATCGCGATGTCTGGACCTATGTATCTATGGATTACTTTAAGCAAAAAATAAATGCAGGAGAAGTGGGAAGTAGCGCCATGCCACATAAAGTAAACCCAATAGATTTTGAAAACTCCGAAGGTAATTTAGGTATAGCTAATGCTATTTTCGAGCATTTATCTGCAAAACTACCAATCTCTCGTTTGCAACGCGATTTAACAGACAGTACTGTATTACGTAATGTTGGAGTTCCTTTTGGGCATACGCTTATTGGGTTTAAATCAACCCTAAAAGGTTTAAATAAATTATTACTTAACGAGCCAAAGTTCGCTCAGGACTTAGAAAACAATTGGGCTGTGGTTGCAGAGGCTATACAAACTATTTTACGTCGTGAAGCTTACCCAAATCCATATGAAGCCTTAAAAGGACTTACACGAACTAATGAGGCAATTACTGAAACCTCTATTTCAAATTTTATTGATACCTTAGAGGTAAGCGAAACCATTAAAACAGAACTAAAAGCAATTTCGCCAAGTAATTACACAGGAATATAAACTATGCTTACTAATAAACAATCACTCTACCTTTCTGGTGTTGTTATCATCGGTTTTTTTATAGCTGGTTTATTTGGCATACTTAATTATTTAATTGTAAAAATTATATTGGGAGGTTTGTTTCTTTTAATTATAATTAATTTAATTAAAGCGAAACCACTACAAGAAGATATAGAGGTTGTTGAGAACAAAAGAGAAGATCTCTTTTAAATAATAAAAGGCTTATCTCCCGATAAGCCTTTTATATTAACATGTAAACTATAAATTCTTATTTAAAGAAATTTATAATATCGTTTAGCTGGTTTTCATCCACATCTGCGTTTTGCATACCGTTAAATAATTCAACCATTTTTTCAGGATTCATATCATTACCCAGAATTCTTGCCACTCCAAAACCAGTTGTATTAGAACTTACCAGTATTAAAATTTCGTCTACAGCATCATCATCACCAAGTGTGTTTACTCTAAATTTTGTACCATCTGAACTAAACTCCATAAGCTCGGTATACTTTTCATTTTTAAAAATATGCTTCGCCTTTTCCAACTCTGTTTTATAAGCATCCATATTACCATCTTTAATTCTGTAACCTATAAAGTTTATTTTCTCGAAGCTGTTTACGGCTTCTTGTTGGGCTTCGGTTAACTCTGCTTGCGAGAAATCTACCAATTTAGCCGATAAATCTATTTGCTTAAACTCTGGTAAATCTTGATGTTCTACAAAGTAAGTTTGTATGGAGTTTTCATCTTTACAACTTACTAACGCAAGTGCAAATAGAAAACTAAAACAAAGGGTTTTTATAAATGGTTTCATATACTGTGATTGATGATTTATAGCCTGATTACTTCTTGTTTTTCTTGTCTAATTCTTTTCCGCCTGGCAAATCGAAAGCATTAATAAGCTTAGATAATTGATTTAAATCTATATCGCCTACAAAAGAAACCAATACAGATTCCATGCTTCTTTTCTTTCCATTAACAGTAACATCTGTATCTTTCATTATGGCATCTAATCCATTTACAAACATTAAAAGTTCGGCTACGTAATCTTCGTTTCTACCTTCTTTAACGTAGAATTTTACAACCATTCCATCGTCTTTAATCTCCATTAACTCTTCTAGAGAATTAGCACGAGATTTTACCCATTTATCCATATCTCCAGCAACCGCCTTATCGTCTGTAGCTAACGTTTTAAAACTGGTAATGCTTTTTACCATATCCATAAATTCTTGTGCTTCCTTATCGTCTGTTTGCACATTAATTTTTGCCAGCATTTGAAACATTTTTGGCTTAATAGAAGCATAAGTTACATTATCGTTATCGCTATATTTATCAAAAATATCGCTTTGAGCCATTGCTGTTAATGGCATTAATAGTATTGCGAAAGCAAATACAATTAGGGACTTTTTCATCGTGTTTAATTTATTTATAGTGTTCATTTTTTTTCGTATTTATTTGTTAATAATGTAAAAATGTACTCGCGATTTAGCATTTGTTTTTAGTTTTTAAACGCTTGTTACGCTCGTTTCATTTTCATTTGTTTTTGTTTGTTAGATTTTTTTAGTTTTTTAATAAACGATCCATAGGATGCGTTACTTCTTTTAAATAGTCAACTTGCGTGCCAGCTTTATTAATAACATCTAAATAACTTACTTGCGCTGTGGCCTTATTTAAGTGTTTAGACATGATTGCTAAAGCTTCTTTAGCATTGTTAATTTCAATTTTGTCTGCTTCTGTAATAGTTAATTCTTCATTTTTAGCAAATGGATTATAAACAAAGACAGACAACATAAGAACCGCAACAGCAGCAACAGATAACCACTTGTAATTAAATACGCGTTTAGATTTTAGTGGCAGTTGTTTAGTAAACTGTTCTTGGTGGTTTACCAAAAAATAGTTAAACATTGGCTTATACATTTCTAAATGTGGCGCTACAGTTTCTTGAGAAAAATAGTCTTTTAACTGAGCTTCTTCCTTTAGTGATGTCTCACCGTTTTCGTACTTTTTAAGTAAATTTTCTATATTATTTAATACCATAATTATGTGTATTAGTTAGTTTTTCTCTTATTTTTTTTCTTGCTCTTGATAACGCTACACGTATTGCAGTTTCATTCATATCAAGCATTTTTGCAATCTCTTTAAATTCGTATTGTTCTATATCTCTTAGCTGGATTACCATTTTTTGTTGTTCGGGTAAATCTTCCATTATTTTGCCAACCCAGCCAATACTGTCGTTTAATTCTACTTCTTTTTGTAAAGACACACTGTGGTCTTGATAATTACTATGTACAATTTTTAAATTCTGCGCTTGTTTAGACTTTAATTTATCGAAACAAAAATTCTTTGTCATTGTCATAGAAAATGCTTCCACATTTTTATAGTCTTTTATTTTCTTTTTATTATTCCACAGTTTTATTAAAATTTCTTGTGTGGCGTCTTCAGCCTCTTCTCTGGATACTAATAATCTTTTGGCTAACCTAAAGACCTTATCCTTAAAAGGTGTCACAATATTTAAAAATTCTAACTGTGTCATTTAATTTGGCTGGTTTATGTCATTACGACGAACTACTTTCTATTTTGTTACAAAACATTTTCATTAAAATAAAAATAATTACTTTTAACCTGAAAAAGAAAAATTTTAAATTATGAAGACTCCCAAGATACTGCTTGCTACGCTACTATTTACAGTACTTTTAACTGGTTGTTTTGAAGATAGAGACGACCAGCCCATAGCTACAACAGATATTAACAAATTTGTTTATCGTGGCATGGACGCTTATTATTTATATAGAGATGAAGTACCCGATTTAGTAGAAGATAAAGCGAATAGTAGTGATTTTGAAAGCTATTTAAATAATTTTAATACTCCCGAAGCATTTTTTGAAAGTCTAATATTCGATAGACAAAACACCGATAGATTTAGCTGGATAACAGATGATTATATAGCACTGGAACAACAATTTAATGGCATAACGAAATCCAACGGCATGGAATTTGGGTTGCAACGTTACAACCCAAGTAGCGATAATATTTTTGGGATTGTTAGGTTTGTTTTACCAAACACAAGTGCCCAAAGTAACGGGTTGCAACGTGGTGATTTATTTAATGCAGTAAATGGCACGCAATTAACAGTTAATAACTGGAGAAGTTTATTAGGTCAAGACAATTTTACGCTAAACATTGCAGAATATAATACCAATGGTACACCAGATACAGACGACGATACTGTTGACGCTACTGATACTATCATCAATTTATCAAGAATAGAATATGTAGAAAATCCTGTTTTTAAAACTGAAATTTTACAGGTAGAAGGCGAAAACGTTGGTTATTTAATGTACAATGGTTTTGTAGGTAATTTTGATAGTGCTTTAAATGCTGCATTTAGTGAGTTTCAAAGTAACAACATTCAGCATTTAGTTCTCGATTTACGTTATAATCCTGGAGGCTCGGTAAATTCTGCTGCGCTTTTAGGCAGCTTAATAACTGGACAATACACAGGCGAAGTATTTGCTAAATTGCAGTATAACGACTTACAGCAGGCTAATAACTCTAATTACTTTTTTGTAAATAATACTGATGGTGCAACGCTAAACAGTTTAAACCTTAATAAGGTTTATATATTAGCGACAGGCTCCTCGGCGTCTGCAAGCGAAATGGTTATAAACAGTTTAGATGCGTATATGAATGTCGTGCAAATTGGAACGCAAACCGTAGGAAAATCGCAGGCGTCCATTACACTTTACGATTCGCCAAACTTTACCAGAACTGGTGCAGACCCTCGACATACTTATGCGCTACAACCTTTGGTAGCGATTACTGTAAATAAAAATGATGCACAAGTACCTGCAAGTGGGTTAAATCCAGATTCGGCTTTTATTATTGCCGAACAAATTAACAACTTTGGAGTCTTAGGCAATGCTAACGAACCTCTTTTAGCTACAGCTTTAGCAGATATTGCGGCTACAAACCGAACATCTAACATCCCAAAAAGTAAACCTGCAGAAGTGTTATTCGATAGTAACGATTTATTACCACACAGTAAAGAAATGTACATTGAGAGATAAAAAAAAGCCTGCAAATTGCAGGCTTTTTAATGGTTGTTTTTGGTTACTTACTGATTAATTAAACTGTTTTTTTAGTTAAAATATACTTCTCCTGGAATAATATTTAAAGTAAACGTGTTTTCTAATGTGTTTGTAGTTAAGTCAAACACTTTTAAGCTTCCGTTAGATGAAAAATCGCCTGCATCTAAACCAAATAACTGATTATCTCTAACATTTATATCGTAAAAATTCTGACCAGAAAATTCTGCTACTGTTGGTAAAACAGTTTCGGTTTGGGTGGTTTTGTAAACGCCTCCATTTAAATAATAATAAAAATTATTGTTATCGAATTTTAGATGATTTGGGTGTTCGGTAGTAGCAAAATCAAGAGAAGATGCAATGGTATTATTTACAGTATTTACCTTAATTAACTTTCCTCCTGTTTCATTTCCTGAAAACGAAGAATTGCCTTCTGTAAGCACATAAAGATCTCCAAAACTGTTAAGCACTAATGAGTTTGGGTTTGCACCTACAGTTATGGTAGTCGTTACAGTATCTGTTATAGAATTAATTATGGTTAACTTATCGTTTAAATCAAAAATACCAACACCAACGTAAACACTATCGTTAGACGCTACAATTTGATCTGGCATATGTGGTACCGCTATAGTATCGATAATAGCATTTGTAGACAAATCTATTACAACAACCGTATCGTCTGTAGTGTCACTAAAATCTCCCCAAGCTGTCACATAACCTTTTCCATTAGAAACTGCCATATATCTAGGATTGTCAATACCAGATATAGTTGCGACAGATACAAACGTGTAACGATTAACAACTTCTATTTTATCTGAATTATTCACAATTATGTAAGCTAATTCACCATTAAACGCCATACTTTGCGCTGTATCACCTAATGGAACCATATTTACATTACTAAATATATTATTTTCCACTACTGAAAAATCGTTAGAGATATAGGATACTGATGCATTTCCAGAATTAAAATTACCCTCATGAGAAATTAATATTCCGTTTTCGTAAGCACCAGATGGTGTTACAGCTACATTCTCATCGTCATTGCTACAAGAGGTAAAAGTTAAGCCAAGCATTAAAGCTGCTAAAAGTAATTTGTTACGTTTCATTTTTTTTAAAATTTAATTGTTGTTTGTATTTGAAAGTTTCTATTTGGCATTGGCCGCAATGCCACGTTTTCGTAAAAGGCATCAAAAATATTATTGACTCTAAACTCTAATAAATAATTAATTCTTCCTTTGGAATTAAAATGGTATCCTAATCCTAAGTTACCCACATTATAATAAGGCAGTTTATCTCTTGAAATAATAAAAACCTCACCATTAAATAAGTGCTGATAAAAAGCAGAAAACCCTTTATAACCATATGCTAAATTGGCATTTGCCTTGTGAAATGGCACATAGATTAATTGCTTGTTTGTCGATTTATCTTCAGATATCGTGTAACTGTAATTTCCGTTTAATTTAAATGTATGTTCATTAATTTGTTTGGTGTACCCTAAACCCATTTCCATACCATAGTTTTCAGCTTCTGCAATATTAACAGGGCTCCAAACACCCAAAATATTGGGTCTCCATTGTATTAAATCTTGAGTAGAAATGTAATAGGCATTTAGTGTTGCTTCAATTTGTTTATATCGAAATTCCTGACCTAAATCTATTTGGTAAGACGATTCCGGCATCAAATTTAAATTGCCACCAGGTTGCCAGAATAAATCGTTAAATGTTGGAACTCTGTAATTTTTAGAAGCATTTAATTTAACGGTGTAAGCGTTAGCTATCTTAAATTTTGAATCTATGGAAAACACAAACGGACTCGTAAATTTACTGGTAAAATCCTTTCTAAAATTTAAACCATACGTAATACTTTTTGCTGGCTTATGCTTCATCAATCCTGTAACAGAAAACACTTGTCTGTTTGGGTTGCCAAAGCTACTTCCTTTAGCATCAATCGTATTATACTCTAAAACAGAATGCAATTGAAACGACTTAGAAACCCTAAAATTGAGATTGTGTTTTAAAATTAAGGTATTAACTTTTCCGAAGGAAAAATGCTCCTTATTCTTATTTTCAAAGTATTTAAATTCCTCATGTAAGTGTGCAATTTTTAATTTCGAATTCACCCGCGAACCTAAACGTGACCACTCTAACATGTTACGTAAATTGGTGTCTTTATAAGCACTTTGAGAAGGCGCTACTAACGTTGCAGATAAGTTGCGTTCTCCTATAAAGGTTTGATGGTAAAGTTTTATAACATCTTTATTACTTATAAAGTAACCAAAATTAGCGTTTATATTTCTGTTATTAAAGGCACCATTCTCGTTTACCTTATCTGTACCTATAAATTTGTAATCGTTTTTAGAATCTACATAACTTAAACCAATATTTCCTGAGAACTTATCGTTTCCAAAATCACTTAAGGCTGTAAATTGCTTGGTATCAAAGCTGCCATAACTGGCGCGTAGAGTATTATCGAAATGGTCTTTAAACTGTAATTTATTGTTTAAATGCACTGTGCCACCAATACTTCCGCTACCATATTGCACGCCTCCACCGCCACTTCTAATGGTTACCGAATTAAAGTTAGTAGTGTTTATTAAATTAAAATCGGTTTGTCCATTGAGTTGAGAGTTAATATTAATACCATTCCAAATTACAGCAGTTTGTGATGCATTTGTTCCACGAAATGATGGTGAGGAAACCATTCCAAATCCGGTTTCCTTAAAATAAATGTTAGAATTAAAAGCCAGTAAATTTGTAAGGTTTTGTTGATTTTTTAAGAGTATAGAATCATTAAGCGTTGTAACCTTAAAACCAGAAGCGTAGTTTTTTAATTTATTATCGCTTAAGGTCACTTCTTCTAACCGTTGTATAGAATCAAGTTGCGTTTGAGCAAAACTGCAAAAACTAAAAATGACAATAATTAAAAAAAGGATGTGCTGCTTCATAATCTTAAAATCTTTCTCCCGAAGATTCTTTTGATGTTAAAATTGGCAGGTCTCCTGACTTTCATCTTATTATTTGTCTTCCCAGAAAATTTTTCCAGTGACTTGAAGGTTAATAATAAGTATTCACAAACGTGAACTTAGATTACAGTTGCGGGAACAGTTCAAGATTCTAACTTGATTCCCTTTTAATCGCCTTCGCTTAATTGCAAGGGCAAACCAAAATTCCATGCAAAAGTAAGCTTTTTCTTGAATGGTCAATAGAATTAATCTTATTTTTGAACTAAATAAAAAACATTGCTGTGAAACATTTTTTAATCATTTTCCTCATTCTTTCTTTCTTTACTTGCAAAGAAGACAAAGGCATTAAAGGTACTTTGCCTCCAATAGCATCTAAACAGCAAAGTAATACTCTCACTTATGCTGAAGGGTTTACAATAGTAGAAAATGGTAACCACTATATTTTAGAAATAAAAAGCCCTTGGCCAGAAAGCGACCAAGCCTATAAATATGTTTTAATTTCTGCTGAAGAAGCTGCTAAAACAACCTTTATGCGCGATGCGTACGATGGCATTATTATTACTCCAGTTAAAAAAATAGTGGTAACCTCCACAACACATATTCCAGCTTTAGAACTTTTAAATGTTGAAGAAACCTTGGTTGGCTTCCCAGGAACAGATTATGTGTCTTCCAAAAAAACCAGAGCAAGAATCGATAATAATGAAATACGAGAATTAGGTAAAAATGAAGGCATAAACACCGAAGTCTTACTCGACATTAATCCAAACATTGTTGTTGCTTTTGGTGTGGATGGTAAAAGCAAATCTCTTGAAACCATAAAAAAAGCTGGCATTCCAGTAATTTATAATGGAGATTGGGTTGAGAAATCACCTTTAGCAAAAGCCGAATGGTTAAAATTTTTTGGCGTACTTTACAACAAAGAAAAAGAAGCCGATTCTATTTTTAAAAATATAGAACAGGATTACACAAAAGCAAAAACACTTGCTAAAAACGCCAAAAACAAACCAACTGTATTATCTGGCGCTATGCATAAAGACGTTTGGTATTTACCAAATGGTACAAGCACAGAAGCACAGTTTTTGAAAGATGCAAACACCAACTATCTATGGAGTAACACTACCGAAAAAGGAAGTGTAGCTCTTAATTTTGAAGTGGTTTACAGCAAAGCAAAATCGGCAGATTTATGGTTAAGTCCGTCTTATTACACTTCTTTAGAAGCAATGGAAAAAGCCAGTGAACATTATACAAAGTTTGATGCTTTTGAAAATAAACAAGTGTATTCTTTTTCAAATACAACAGGAGAAACGGGAGGTGTTTTATATTATGAATTAGGTACAGCAAGACCAGACCTGATTTTAAAAGATATTATAAAAATTAGTCATCCCGAGTTATTACCAGATTATAAACCATTTTTCTTTAAAAAATTAGAGTAAGTGGTGACACAAAAATCATACAAGCTTTCTTTTATACTGCTAATTATAGTTCTCATTTTACTGTTTTTTGTGAATGTTAGTTTAGGGTCTGTTTCAATTCCTTTAAAATCTATTTTTAATAGTTTTTTCTCAACACCAGATAATTATACTAATCAGGAATATATTATCCAAAATTACAGGCTCCCAAAAGCTATTACAGCTATTTTAGTTGGTTCTGGTTTGGGTATTGCGGGTTTATTAATGCAAACCTTATTTAGAAACCCATTAGCAGGACCTTTTGTTTTGGGTATCACTTCTGGAGCAAGTTTAGGCGTGGCTTTGGTAATTATGGGATCATCGGTTTTAGGTGGTTTCTTCGCAACGTTATTAATCTCAAAATGGAGTTTGGTCGTGGCAGCGAGCTTAGGTAGTTTTCTGGTGCTAATCACCGTTTTAATTGTGTCTTCTCGTGTTCGCGATACCATGGCCATACTAATTATTGGTCTTATGTTTGGTAGTATTACTGCTGCAGTTGTTAGTGTATTGTCTTACTTTAGTTCTGCCGAAGAATTACAACAATACATATTTTGGGGCTTTGGTAGTTTAGGCGATTTACAATGGAACGAATTATATGTATTACTATTTATTTATATTATTGGTTTGGTGTTTAGCATCCTCTCAATAAAAGATTTAAACACCTTGTTATTGGGCGAAAATTATGCTAAAAGTTTAGGCCTGAATATTAAAATAAGCAGGTTAATTATAATAATTGCTACCAGCCTTATAGCGGGAACAATTACTGCGTTTGTTGGCCCAATTGCCTTTATTGGTTTGGCCATTCCGCATATAACGAGACAGATATTTAATACTTCAAATCATAAAATATTGTTACCGGCAGTTTTTTTATTAGGTGCTATTGTAATGCTTATTTGCGACAGTATTGCACAATTACCAAATACAGATTATACTTTACCAATAAATGCCATTACCAGTTTAATTGGAGCTCCTGTTGTAATTTGGCTATTAGTTAGAAAGAAAAAAATGGTGTTTTAATGGCTATAGAAAAACAACATACCGTTTTAAAAACAAACAATCTTAGTATTGGTTACCAATCGAAAAAGGTTGAAACTATAATTGCTTCAAAAATAAATATCGAATTAAAAGCAGGTGAATTAATAGGATTAGTTGGCGCAAACGGCATTGGTAAATCTACATTATTAAGAACCCTAACTAATGTACAACCAAAAATAAACGGCGAGATTTTTATTCATTCTAAAGGTTTAGAGAACTATTCATCTGTAGCATTAGCTAAGGTATTGAGTTTAGTTTTAACTGAGAGTGTCTCGTCTAAAAACCTGTCTGTTTTTGAGTTAATTGCTTTAGGAAGACAGCCTTACACCAATTGGGTTGGTAATCTATCTGCTAAAGACATTGACATTGTTAATCGAGCCATTGAAAAAACAAATTTAAAAGATTTAAAACATAAAAAATGTTTTGAATTAAGCGATGGACAACTACAAAAAGTCATGATTGCTCGTGCTTTGGCGCAAGACACGTCGTTAATTATTTTAGACGAGCCTACCACTCATTTAGACATGTACCATAAAGCATATGTGCTAAAACTACTTCAAAAACTGGCAAGAGACACTGGTAAAACGATTCTGTTTTCATCTCATGAAATCGATTTGGCAATCCAGCTCTGCGATACGCTTATTGTGATGAGTGATAAAGGTATTACGATAGATACTCCAAAAGAATTGATTAAAAAAGGTGCTTTTAATAGCTTATTCCCAAAAGACTTAATTGTTTTTGATGAAGTTACTGGTGCTTTTAGAGTTAAGAAATAAAATCTTTCATCCTAAACAATCTGTTAAAATAGTACGAAAAATTTTAGGTTTTTCTTATGAAACATGAAACCTAAACTTAACTCTAATTAACAAATTAACTATCTTTGGTAAAATTCTACGTTATACATGACCAGCAACCTCATTCTCTTTATTGCCATACTTATTTCCGCCGTTATTGGCGCCTATTTAGGCATGTTATTTTCAAAACTAAAAAGTAAAAGTGAAAAAAGCGCCCTCGAAGAACGCCAAAATCAATTAACTTTTAATCTTAACGAGCTAAAGGAAACCGTTTCTAAAATAGAAACTGAGCGCGAAGATATTAGGCGTGAAAAGGATTTTTTAAATACAGAATTAACGCGTAGAAATTCGGAATACGAAAATCTTCAAAAACTAAATCTAAAAAGAGATGAAGAATTAGAAGAACGCCAGAAACAACTACGAACAGATTTTGAGAATTTAGCCAATAAAATCTTAGATGCAAAATCTGAAAAATTCACACTTCAGAATAAAGAAAATATTAAGAATATATTAAGTCCGCTACAAGAGAAAATTCAGCTTTTCGAAAAAAAAGTAGACGATACGCATAAAGAAAATTTTGGTTTACACTCTGCTTTAAAATCGCAATTAGAAGGTTTAAAGGAGCTTAATCAACAAATGACACTGGAAGCTACAAACCTTACCAAAGCCTTAAAAGGCGATAGTAAAATGCAAGGGAATTGGGGAGAATTAGTCTTAGAACGTGTGCTGGAGAAATCTGGTTTAGAGAAAGGTCGGGAATATTTTGTGCAACAAAGTTTTACCAGAGAGGATGGTACACGCGTGTTACCAGATATTGTACTGCACCTTCCAGATAACAAAAAAATGGTAATAGATAGTAAAGTGTCTTTAACCAATTACGAGCGTTATGTTAATGCAGAAGAAAATGAACGTGACCTGTTCTTAAAAGCACATATTAATTCTATTAGAAAGCATGTAGACCAATTAAGCGATAAAAAATACGAAGATTTGTATGATATTGAAAGTCCGGATTTTGTATTATTATTTGTGCCTATAGAACCTGCATTTGCAGTTGCTATTAATGCCGACAATTCTATTTACAATAAAGCTTTCGAAAAAAACATTGTTATTGTAACACCTTCTACCCTCTTGGCTACGCTTAGAACCGTCGATAGCATGTGGAATAACGAAAAGCAACAACAAAACGCCATAGAAATTGCCAAACAAGCTGGCGCATTATACGATAAGTTTGAGGGATTAGTTTCAGATTTAACAGGTGTTGGTAAAAAGATTGATGCTGCCAAAACAGATTATTCTTCTGCAATGAATAAATTGGTTGAGGGTAAAGGTAATCTTATTGGTCGTGTAGAAAAATTGAAGAAAATGGGTGCTAAAGCTAAAAAAGCATTACCAGAATCTATTATAAAGCGAGCCAATGAAGAAGACTAATAGTGACATTTTTTACCGTTGGACTTTAAGATTAAGATACCTATGGGCATTTTTTGCTGGTGCAGTACTTACTTCTGCTGGTTTTAGTGCTATATTAGGTTGCGAAAAAATATCAGAAAGAGAGGAATTAAATACTTTTGTATCTATAAGTACCATAACAATTGGCATTGCCCTTATAATTGTTGGTTTTTACGTTAGGCATGAAGTAGAAAACCACATTTTAAAAAACAAATTATAATAAATTATATCTTATGAAATTCCTTATAAAATCTTTTGTAGTTCTATTAATACTAATTGCTGGCTTTTTTGCTTTCGTTTATTTTGTAACATACAGCGAAGGCGTTCGCGCAGGAGAGTTAGTAAAATTTAGTAATAAGGGTGTATTATTTAAAACCTGGGAAGGTGAAATTAGCCAAGGTGTTAGCGAAGCACAAATTTTTAAATTCTCGGTAGAGGATGGAGAAACTCAGGTAATAGAAGACTTGAATAAATACCAAGGAAAGCAAGTAAAACTTACTTATTTTGAACGTTACAAAACAATTTTCTGGTTGGGTGACACTCATTATTTTGTGACTAACGTTGAATTAAGCACTTCTGAAAATCCATAATTTATGCCTAATTACAAAAAAGTTGATAGCTCTCGCATTACCATTTCGGAATTAATGGTGCCTTCGCACTCTAACTTTAGTGGCAAAATTCACGGTGGCTATATTTTAAGTTTAATGGATCATATTGCATTTGCATGCGCAAGTAAACATTCTAAAACATATTGCGTTACTGCCTCTGTAGATACGGTAGATTTTTTAATGCCTATAGAAGTTGGTGAGCTGGTAACCATGAAAGCGTCTGTTAATTATGTTGGCAGAACATCTATGGTTGTTGGCATACGTGTTGAAGCGGAGAATATTCAAACGGGAAAAAAGAAGCATTGTAACTCTTCTTATTTTACAATGGTAGCCAAAAATGAAAACGAACAATCGGTTGAAGTGCCTGGTTTAATTTTAAACGATAATACTGAAGTTAAACGTTACCTTAAAGCATTAAAACGTATAGAAACAAAAAAAGCGAGACAGGCGGAATTCGACCATCAAAATTTTTCACACCATGATTATCTTGAAGAATTGAAGAACTATAAAGTAAGAATTGAACTACCAGAAAACTATTAATATTCTTTTTTGTAAATTAGTTTCCACGGAATATACTTTTTAACGTTATGAAAAAGAAATTATGGATTGCAATACTGCTTATTGCTACTATTGTTATAGTTGGCTATAACTACATCTATAAAGAGCATAGAAACATAAGCAGCGAAAGGGCCGACCACACCATTTCTTCGACATCTCTTTCTAATGACTTTATTAATGACACAAATAATTCTGAATCCAAATATTTAAATAAAACGATAGAAGTTACAGGTATTATTTCTGAAATAAATGAAAATGACATTACTTTAAACGACATTGTATTTTGCAATTTTGCTTCAGGTGTAAACACAAAATCTCTAAAACTAAAAACACCTGTTACCATAAAAGGACGTTGTATTGGCTACGACGACTTATTAGAACAGGTGAAACTAGATCAATGCACAATAATTAACTAATTACACTAATGAAAAAAATTTTATTCTCCCTTTTAATATTGCCTTTGGCACTCTTTTCTCAAGACGACTTGCTAAATGAAATTGATCAAGCTTCTCCCGAAGATAATTATGCAACTGCAACTTTTAAAGGTTTAAAAATTGTAAATTTTGAATCTACCAAACTCACCGCAAAAAAGGAGTTTACCTTTGTCGTGGCCCATAGATTTGGTAGTATTGAAAATGGATTAGATAGCTTCTTTGGGCTTGACGACGCTGTAACACGACTCAATTTTATTTATGGTTTAACAGATGCTATAAATATAAGTGTGTCTAGGAGTTCTTTTCAAAAAATTTATGAAAGCTCTATTAAATATCGCTTAGTAAAACAAAAAGAAAATGGCTCGCCATTTACAATAGTTGGTTACAATTCGATATTAGTTAATACCGCGTTAGATAAAGCCAATCTCCCTAAATTAGAGTTTAAAAATCGTCTAGGCTATACTGTTCAATTTTTAATGGCACGAAAATTAAGCAAAAAAGTGTCACTTGAACTGGCACCAACTTATTTTCATGACAATTTTGTATTAGATAATAACCAGGACAACTCTCAATTTGCCTTAGGTTTTGGTGGGCGTTATAAATTAGGAAAGCGATGGTCTTTAAATGCAGATTATGGCTGGCATTTAAACCGATCGAGCACTTCTCCTTTTAAAAACCCTTTGTCCATAGGTGTAGATTTAGAAACTGGAGGTCACGTGTTTCAAATGCATTTTACCAATTCGCAAGCCATGAACACCAATGGTTTTTTAGGACAAGCCACTGGAGATTGGGGTGATGGTGACATCTATTTTGGTTTTAATTTAAGTCGTGTATTTTAATATCTACTATCATGAAAATAAATATCCCATACATAAGTTTATTCGTTTTAATAGTCATGTCGTGCTCTAATGTAAGCGAAGAAGATTTATTAGAACCTGTTGTTTTAGAACCTGGAGAAACTGTTAATTATACAGAAGACATAGCACCTATAATGGAAAATAATTGCAATTTTTGCCATAGTAATCCACCAGTAAATGGCGCATCCAGCTCTTTAACATCATATAGTGAAGTTAAGTTATCAGTTGAAAATTTAAATTTAATTGACAGAATTTCCAGACAAGCTGGCGAAAATGGAGCAATGCCTCTTGGTGGTCCAAGATTACCACAAAATTTAATAGACTTAGTTTCCCAATGGGAAGCCGATGGTTTTATAGAGAACTAAACTGGCAAACTATTTGATTAAACTATTATAAATTTATTTTTATGAAACACGTTCTATTAGCATTTGTACTATTAATTACCACATTTAGCATTGCTCAAGGCAAATACATAACCAAAACAGGTACTGTAATTTTTGAAGCTTCTGTTCCTTCGTTTGAAGAAATTAAAGCTAAAAACGATAATACAACTGCTATTTTAAATACCGAAAACGGAGAATTTGCAGCATTGGTATTAGTAAAAGGTTTTAGGTTTAAAAATGCGTTAATGGAAGAACATTTTAATGAAAATTATGCTGAATCTGATGATTTCCCAAAAGCCACTTTTAAAGGAAAAATTAATAATTTCAGTCTAAACACTTTAGAAATTGGAGAAGACATGACGTATAGTGGAAGTTTAACTTTTAGAGGGGAAACTAAACTATTAGAAAATAAACCCATAAGCATTACTATACTTGAAAATAATATGATAGCTCTGTTTGGAGACTTTACCGTAAATGTTATAGATTTTGATATTAAAATCCCATCTGTGGTAAGTAAAAAGCTATCAAAAGAAGTAAAGGTTAATTTTATATTTGATTTAAAAATGAAATAAAAATTAATTTAAATTATATAAAAAGCCTTCAATCCTAATAGAATTGAAGGCTTTTTTATTTTTAAAAAATATAAGTTATAACTTCACAAATCGCTTAGTTAATGTTATGTCTTCATCTGGAGACGTTAAACGCACTAAATACAAACCACTATTCCATTTTGCTATATTTACTTTAGAGGATAAACTGTTTAATTGTTGCGTGTATACTTTTTTACCCAGAACATCAAACACCTCAAGTTTTAAGCCTTCATCTGTAAGTGTTGGAATATTAATATTCATAACATCACTACTTGGGTTAGGGTAGATTGAGAACTTTGCTGGCACATCAAATTCTGGATTACTTAGCGTTTGTACTGTAATTGTTCCGTTCATACTCGCATGAGGCGAACATCTAAAACTTGTAGTACCTACCGTGTTAAATGTATAAGAAAATGTATGAGTTGTAGAATTTATAGTACCACCACTATTAAATGTTTCTGTTCCTCCAGCAATAGATACAACATTATGAGAACCATCGCCATACCAATTCCAAACAACTGTATCACCTGGTGCTATTGTTCTGTCCGTATTAAAATCACCTGTTGCACTTGGATTAGATCCAAAGCCCCATTCTATATTGTGTGTTTGTTGCGCAAATAAGCTTAGGGAAAGGCTTAAGTATACAATAAAGAGTAATTTTTTCTTCATATTAAAGTAGATTTTATTAAAAATACGAAAAAATAAGTATAAACCAGTTGAATTTATTCATTATAACAAAAAAACACAAACTTTGAATAAAAGTTTGTGTTTCAATAAAATATAATAATAAATAGTTTTATTTACTTAAATACATTTTTCGTCTTGAGTATAAATTGTAAAACTCATCGTCTTTTAAATCGTCGATAAATAAGATGCTCTCACCAGTACTCTTCATTTCTGGTCCTAATTTTTTATTTACATTATGGAATTTATTAAATGAGAAAACAGGTTGCTTAATTGCGTAACCATTTAATTTCGGTTTGAAATCGAAATCTGTAACTTTTTTATCGCCTAACATTACCTTGGTAGCATAGTTAACATAAGGTTCTCCATATGCTTTTGCTATAAACGGCACTGTACGCGAAGCTCTTGGATTAGCCTCAATAATATAAACCATATCATCTTTAACAGCAAACTGAATATTTATTAACCCTACAGTATTTAATGCCAGAGCAATCTTTTTGGTGTGGTCTTTAATTTGTTGCATCACTAAGTTACCAAGGTTAAAAGGTGGTAATGTTGCATTACTATCACCAGAGTGAATACCGCAAGGCTCAATATGCTCCATAATACCAATAATGTAAACATTTTCACCATCGCAAATAGCATCAGCTTCAGCTTCTATTGCGCCATCTAAGTAATGGTCTAATAATAATTTGTTGCCTGGGATGCTACGTAATAAATCTACTACATGCTCTTCTAATTCCTTTTTGTTTATAACAATTTTCATGCCTTGGCCACCTAAAACGTAGGATGGACGAACTAGAATGGGGAAATCTAATTTATCGGCTACTTGTAGTGCTTCTTCTGCTGTTTCGGCAACATCAAATTCTGGATAAGGAATGTTATTTTCCTGCAATAACTTTGAAAAGCTTCCTCTGTCTTCGGCTAAATCTAAAGACTTAAAACTTGATCCTAAAATTTTAATACCGTAACGTTCAAGCTTTTCGGCTAACTTTAAAGCGGTTTGTCCGCCAAGTTGCACGATAACGCCTTCTGGCTTTTCGTGTTTAATAATATCGTAAATATGCTCCCAAAATACAGGCTCGAAGTAGAGCTTATCGGCTGTATCGAAATCGGTTGAAACCGTTTCTGGATTACAGTTAATCATTATGGTTTCGTAACCACACTCTGCAGCTGCTAAAACACCATGCACACAGCAATAATCGAACTCAATACCTTGCCCAATTCTGTTTGGTCCAGAACCTAATACAATAACTTTTTTTCTGTCTGTAACTATACTTTCGTTATCTGCATAACGTTTGCCATCGGGCGTTTCAACATCGTTCTCAAAGGTAGAATAATAATAAGGTGTTTTTGCTTCAAACTCTGCGGCACAAGTGTCTACTAATTTATAAACACGATTAATACCTAATTCTTCTCTTTTATTATAGACCTGACTTTCCAAACATCCTAACATGTGAGCTATTTGTCTGTCTCCATAGCCTTTTTGTTTGGCCTCTAATAGCAAATCTTTTTCAATAGTATCAATCTTAAAAGTCGAAATTTCCTTTTCAATAAGGTATAATTCTTCGTATTGCTTTAAAAACCACATATCGATTTTTGTGATTTCGTGAATACGACTTAATGGGATACCCATTTGTATGGCATCGTAAATAACAAACACGCGATCCCAACTTGCATAGGTTAGTTTTTCTATAATTTGCTCGTAATTTTTATAGCCCTTACCATCGGCACCTAAACCGTTTCGCTTAATTTCTAAAGATTGGGTTGCTTTATGGAGTGCTTCTTGAAAACTTCTACCTATACCCATAACCTCTCCTACAGACTTCATCTGTAAGCCCAAGGTTCTGTCTGAGCCTTCAAATTTATCGAAGTTCCAACGTGGAATTTTAACAATTACATAATCTAAGGTTGGCTCGAATAAAGCCGAAGTAGATTTTGTAATTTGATTTTGAAGCTCGTCTAAATGATAACCTAAAGCTAACTTAGCTGCTATTTTTGCAATAGGATAACCAGTGGCTTTACTTGCTAATGCTGATGATCTTGATACACGTGGATTTATTTCAATAGCAATAATATCTTCATTCTCATCTGGACTTACAGCAAATTGCACGTTACATCCTCCAGCAAAATCACCAATGCTACGCATCATATGTATTGCCATATCTCGCATTTTCTGGTAGGTTTTATCACTTAAGGTCATTGCTGGTGCAACAGTGATAGAATCTCCAGTATGAATACCAATTGGATCCATATTTTCTATAGCACAAATAATTACAACATTATCGTTAGAATCTCTAAGTAACTCTAACTCATATTCTTTCCAGCCTATTAAAGCTTTATCAATCATGACTTCGTGAATTGGAGAAGTTTCCAAGCCACGTGTTAATAACTCATCAAAATCTTCTTCCTTATATACAAAAGAGGCGCCAGCACCACCTAAAGTAAACGAGGCTCTAATTATTAACGGAAAACCAAATTCTTGAGCAATTTCTTTACCTTTTAAGTAAGATGTTGCTGTAGCTTGCGGTGCCATTGGAATGCCAATTTTTAGCATGAGCTCCCTAAATTTTTCTCTGTCTTCCGTAATATTAATAGCATCAATATCTACTCCAATAATTTCTACTCCAAAATCTTCCCAAATACCTTTTTCGTCTGCTTCAATACAAAGGTTTAGTGCTGTTTGCCCTCCCATTGTTGGTAACACAGCATCAATTTGCGGATGTTCTTTTAATATTTTAACAAGTGATTTTGTTGTAAGAGGTAACAAGTATACATGATCTGCCATGGAAGGATCTGTCATGATTGTTGCAGGATTAGAATTAATTAATACGGTTTCAATTCCATCTTCTCTTAATGATCTTAACGCTTGAGTTCCAGAGTAATCGAACTCACAGGCCTGACCAATTACAATAGGACCTGAACCAATAATTAGTATTGACTTTAATTTTGAATTTTTCGGCATTTTGTAGTTAAATTATGTGATGCAAAAATAGTTAAACTTAGATACAAAAAAAGGCGTTACACCTAAGTAACGCCTTTAAAATATTAACAATTGTTAATCATTATTTTTTATGTCTTGTTTCTGTAGAAACAGATAATTTCTTTCTTCCTTTTGCTCTTCTACGAGCTAATACCTTTCTACCATTAGCAGAAGCCATTCTTTCTCTAAAACCATGTTTATTTCTTCTCTTTCTTTTTGATGGCTGAAACGTTCTTTTTGGCATTTTCTTATGTTTTTAAATCTGGATTGTAAATCTTTATAATATTGTTTTGAGTCTGCTTCAAAACTGAGCGCAAATATACAACGACTTTTTTATTTCGCAAACCTTATTTAAAAAATATTTTAATCAGATTTATTTTATTACCGAAATCTTAGCATTTCTTACTAAAATAAGGTTAAACCAAAGTATAAAACCAATTTTTAACGATGGATATTTCAGAAAAAATGAGTTTCTTTGTACTTGCAAATAACAAATAAAACGCGAAATATTTTAAGTGAGCGTTAAAAAACGAATAAAATATTCTAAAATGTATAATAAGATATTTAAATTAATTATTGCAGGTTTACTTTTAGCTACTGCTATATGGCAATTTACAGAAGGTGGTATAGGTAATGGTATTATGCTTATTTTTTTAGCACTAATTTTTGTGTTTTTATATTTTAAAAACGAATTTATTTTACTTGCTTTCTTAAGATTAAGAAAACAAGATTTTCCAGGAGCCCAAAAATGGCTAAATAAAATTAAAAATCCTGAAGCGGCATTAGTAACTAAGCAACAAGGGTATTATAACTATTTGCAAGGTATTATGGTGTCTCAAACCGATATGAATTTAGCCGAAAAATACTTTAAAAAAGCCGTGAGTCTTGGTCTAAATTTAGATCAGGATATGGCTATGGCCAAATTAAATTTGGCAGGTATTGCCTTTTCAAAACGCAGAAAACAAGAAGCTACTCTATTAATTAATGAAGCTCAGAAATTGGATAAGCAAGGCATGCTAAAAGAACAAATTAAGGAAATGAAAGCCAATATGAAACGTGCACAAGGCGCACCAAACCAACATTTTGGTCAAGGCGGAAGTATGCGTGCACAGCGTAGAAGGAGCAAATAATTCTACACTATCTTTTTAAGGTAAAATGCCCCTTGTATTTGCGATTGTTAGCTCTTGTTACTTCAAACCAATAATCACTGGTTGGCATATTAAATCCATTATATGTTCCATCCCATCCTCTATCCTGACTTCCGAATTGCGTTATAAATTTTCCATATCTATCGAAGATTACAACTTTTAGTTCTGGTTCTAAATTAGAAAATTTAATTTGCCATACTTCATTTTCATTGTCTCCATTTGGTGTAAAGAAACGAGGATAATTTAATAAAAACACCTCTTCTATAACTGTATCACAACCATTTACATCCTTTATATACACGATATATTCACCAGGCTCAAGATTTGTAAAGGTGTTACTCTCTTGAAAATTGAAGTTATCTATTGAAAATAAATAATCTCCAACTCCAGAAACTAAAACGGTAATGGTGTTTTGAGATGTTGTCCAGTCCAATGTCTCAATGTGCTCTATAATAGCTGGTTCAGAGCTATTAACAATAAACTCTTTTGTACTTTCACAACTAAAATCCTGATATGTGTTTCCTATTACAACAGTGTAAACGCCAGCTTCATCTATAACTATAGACTGTGTTATTTCACCTGTTGACCATAAGTAGGAATCAAATCCTGCATCTGCTGTTAAGGTTAAGGTATCTTCTTTGCATAGATACACTACCTCCTCTTGATTTAATTGTGGTGTTTGTCCCACAGCAATATTAAAAGAAGTTGTTGCGTAACAGACTGTTAAATTTATGTGAGAGACTCTGGCATATATTGTTTGAGGATTAGAAATGTTAGAATATTCGTCTGGTAAAGGATTATTACCCGTATTAGCATCTAATTGAGAAATATGGTAAGTAACATTATAATTATCTGGATTTTGATTACCTAAAATCTGGTCAGTTTGATTAGTTAATGAAAACGCCTGCTGCTCGATAAAATCATTTCTGCACACAAATAAATTTCCGGGCATGTTTGCTCTGGCTAAAGGTAATAGGTTTTCAGTGTTAATTATAGTATTCTCGATACTTCCACATGCATCTTCTATTCTTATTTCATAAGTGCCTGGAGCTAAATTTGCGAAAGTATTACTTGAACCATTATCTAAAACAATTGGAGATATAATACTAAAATTATAGGGTTCAACGCCTATAACATCTATAATAACGTCTGAAGAATTTCCTCCACCTGTACAATCCAAGTTATAGGCTCCTGCAATTATTAAATCTGAAAATATAGTAAAATTCGCAAAAATATCTAAACAATATGCATCTTGATTATTAGAATTAAAAGACTGAAACATTTTTATAATTCTAAAATCGCCAACTAAAAAAATATTTAATAACGTTTGATCATTTTCTAATTCTATGGCTGTTGTTGTATCAGGTATATCTCCATTTGTATACACTACACCAGTATTAGGATGACCCCAAGTATTGGTCGCCGGAAAGAACTTTTGAAACCAATAGGTTTTATTAGTTACGCTTTCATCGACATCATTAATAGTAATATCAAAAGACCCACAATTACGGGTTAATGTGTAGGCATCTGGAGTACTTGAGTAGCTCGTAATCTCTATGGTTATATTGTATTGGAAATTACACTCGTCTGTTGCTTCAATAACATAATTACCAATTGGTAAATTATTAATAAAAAGAGCACCATTAGAATTTATATTGTTATTCGCATTATAAGGTAAGGTTTCTGTAAAAGTTTGTGGAGCAGATATAATATTAACAGAAGTTAAGCTTCCATGATTACTTTCAAGATTAAGAGAGCCTGTAGCAGTTTCGCAATCTGGTCTTACTATTGCCGACAATTCTTGAAATTGGAATTCTGGAACCGAAGCTTCAATTGTATAATTAAAACCACAATTATCTATAATACTTAACATATAAACGCCAGCTGTTATATTTTCTTCGACTGTTAATATGCCATTGTTAATAAAAGCATCTACATTATTTGGCAATGCTACCATATACGTTGAAGGCGCAGAAACAATTGTAGCAGAAACAATTTCTCTATCTGGGAGTACAATTTCTATAAAACCAGATGAAGATGAGCACCCACTGTTACTCGTTAAAATAAGAGGTTCAACCAGATCTTCTACAATTTCTATAATCCCAGTTCCTGTTCTACCGCATGAGTCGGTTAAATACACTTCATAATCACCAAGTGGTAGTGGGTTTTGATCATCACCAAAGCTTATACTTGAGTTACTATAAGGACCTGGATAATTAACATTAAAATTTAATGGAATGAAGTTAATTGGACTGGAAGCAAAACTCAATGTGTATGGCGGTAAAAAATTAGTTACCGTTAAACTAAAATATTGACCACATGAGGCTTCGCTTGAAATTAAAGTAACTATCGGGCTTGGATCTATAGGATGATCAACGTCTATAGAGTTACCACAAGAATCTAAAACTGCTATATTAACTATAAAACTATCTGGTCCGAATAAAGGGATGTTTTGATTAATTTCGAATCCATTTGAAGATCCAGATGCTATATTTTGTGTAAAAATTATATTATTTGATCCGTCTGGAGGTATAACAGTAATGATTACATCGAATGGATAAATTACAGATGTATTTGACAGCGCTAAGACACTGTTTGTAATAATTGCTTCATCACAATTTTGATAAATTTCTGGAAGATTTACACTGGTCATGCTTATATTATTGGTGTCTAACACCATGGTATAACTCTTAGACACCGCATTATCGCAATCGTCAAAAACTCTAATAATATATGTTCCAGATACAAGGTTTTCGAAAATATTTGAGGATTGCGGACTAATTATTTGTGGACCAGATATAATTTCATACAATACAGCGTTACCAGATGTTACATTTACCGTGATTGTACCGTCTGTATCGCATGAACTATCTGTTGTGTGCGAAACATCGAAATCAAGTTGAGAGGTTTCATTATTTATAGTTATGTTTTGCTGTTGCGAGTTGGATTCGTTATTTAAATATTGATTGGCAACAACACTATAATCACCAGATTGCAAATTATTAAAAACATTATTAGATGTTTCTGCAATAGGGTTTATGGTATCTGGTAAAAGAAATAAGGTATAAATAATAGTAGCGTTTGCTGTGGTATTAGACACTGACATTTGCAGAGCTCCATTACCTGAACAAGTTTCACTTGTGGCCATAACCGTTAAGTTGAAATCTGAAAGCTGTGAAAAACAATTGGAATAGGCAACTAAAAAAATGAAAGTAATAATATACTTTGGTGCTTTAACTTTATAGCATAATTTATTCTTAAACATTTTAATTTCAAATATTTAGTATTAAATATATGTAATTATAAGGAGATTGGTTTAAAATTGTATTATTTACTAAAAAACATTTTAACAGCTACTGCAACTAATAACACACTAAAAATTTTCTTAAGTACTGATTCATTAATTGAAATGGCGATTTTAGTCCCAAAATAGCCACCCAATACAAAGCAGGCAGCAATAATTAGAGCATACTTAAAATTAATAGGATTATCGCCTGTGGTGTGATATGTATATGCTGCCAGAAAAGTTACTGGAACCGCCAAAATTGCTAAACTCATGCCTTGTGCCTGATGTTGGTTGTAACCTAAAGCAAATACCATTAATGGCACCATTATTACGCCACCTCCTACTCCAAACATACCACTAAACACACCCGCTAATAATCCTACGATTATTAAAATAAGTAATATTTGTACATCCATTTTTGATTTCATCTTTAATTACCGCAAAAGCGGTTATATTTTTAAAATTTATTTTATAATAAAGGCGCCCAAAGCTTGCAGTACGCTTCTTTAAGCTTATTAAACTTCGATCTTTTCTCCCATATTTCAGGATCCATTTCTTCGGCATTTTTCAAATCTTCTAAATAGATTTTTTTAAGTTCCTTGCTTGTTTCTTTATTATAAATTACAGCATTAATCTCAAAATTAATATTAAAACTTCTATAATCCATATTCGACGTGCCTATAGTAGAAAACACATCGTCTACTACCATTGTTTTGGCATGTATAAAACCTTTGGTGTAACGGTACACTTTAATATCTGCACGAAATAAGCGTTGCAGATAAGAGTTTGTAGCATGCTTGGCTATCCATGAGTCACTTTCATCTGGAATAAGTAAGCGTACATCTATACCACTTCGAGAGGCTATTTGTAAGGCCATTATAAGCTCATCATTAGGAATAAAATATGGAGTTGTTAAATAAATATAATCATCTGCAGAAACGATTGCAGAAAAAATAACATCCATTATGTTAGACCAATCAGTATCTGGACCACTCGCCGCAATTTGTACAGCCACCCTATCTTTACACTCTTTATTAGGGAAATAGTGTTTTGTGACATCATTAATTTCTGAGTCTGAAACGAATTGCCAATTCGTTAGAAATTGTACCTGTAAGGTTACTATAGCCTCACCCTCTATGCGTAAGCTTGTATCTCTCCAATAGTCTTTTTTGTCTGGTTTGTTTACGTAATTATCTGATATATTTATACCTCCAACATAACCAATTGTACCATCAATAATGGCTATTTTTCTATGATTACGATAGTTCATTCTTCCCGTAAACTTAGGAAATAACACTGGCATAAATGAATAAAACTCGACACCACTATCTTTTAGTTTTGTCTTCATTTTTGCAGAAATATCTGCACCCACGTCGTCTACACTTAATCTTACTTCAATACCTTCTTTTGCTTTGTCACATAATATATTTAGCAGCTCGGACCCAATTTCATCGTCCTTTACTATATAATATTCAATATGTATATGGTGAGTGGCTGCTTTTAGATCTTCAAATAAATGTTTAAATTTTACTTCTCCATTTTTAAGAATTTTTACAGAATTGCACAACGTTAATGGCGCTTTATCACTTTTTTGAAGCAATTTTACCAATCTAATTTTATCATTCAAAAAATCGTCTTCTAATTCGTCTAACTCTTGTTTGTTTTGCTCTAAATCATTATTTAATTTTTTAATTATATTTTGATTGAGAATGTGTTTACGATTAAAAATTTTATTTTTTCTGTATTCCTGCCCAAATAAGTAGTAAACCAATAATCCTAAAAAAGGAAAAAACACTAACGCAATTATATATGTTAGTGTTTTTGTTGGGTTTATGTTTCTAAATAGAATGGTTATTACAGCAGATATTGCTAGCAAGTAGTTTATACCTATAATAATTGCAAACCAATTGTTTTTAACAAAATCTATCATTTACGGTGTTGCTGTATAGTAACCTTTTTCAGGAATTTCAATAAAATATTGCTTTCTTGATGAATTATTTAATTTGTTTTCCCTAAGCCATGGATTATGTATTTTTAAAATCTTATAGTTAATACCAAACTCCTTGGCAAATTGAGCAAAATCTGTTACAGCAGTATCTACAGCCACTTTGTAAGTGGGAATATTAGAATACAAATCTTTACTTCTAAAATTGAAGCCGTATTTTTTAGGATGGGATAGAATTTCCTTTAGAGCAATGATTCTAAAAACGTAACGACCAGTTTCTTCACCTAAAAGTAAGTCGTAATAATTTTCCACTTTCTGAGCCTCTAACCGTTTAGATATTCCATAATTACCAGCGTTATATCCTGCTGCTGCGTTGGTCCACGACCCTAAACGCTCTTTTGATTTTTTTAAATAATCGCAGGCCACTTGTGTTGCCATTTCAAGATTGTAACGTTCATCTACATTATCGTTTACTTCTAAGCCATTTTCTTTTCCGGTTGCTTTCATAATTTGCCAAAAGCCACTTGCACCAGCAGGTGATCTTGCATTTGTTAAACCACTTTCTATAACAGCTAAATATTTAAAATCATCTGGAATACCATTTTTTGCTAAAATAGGTTCTATAATTGGAAAATATTTTTGAGCCCGCTTAAACATAAGCAAGCCATTAGATTGCCAATAAGTATTCACCAGCAATTCTTTATCCATACGCTCAAGAATATCTGGATTATTTAACGGTACACGCTCTCCAGCAAATTCTAAATAATCTGGAACCTGCAACGCATACACGTTGTAATCGTTAATCATTTTCTTTTCTAAATTTTCATCTGTAGGTGCATCTTGAAAAGCATTAATAAATAATGCTCCCAAACAAACTAAACCTATTCCTGCCAATACTTTTTGTACTATTTTCATCGTCATATTCGTTTTTTATAAAATTATAAATTATTTACCAATTAACTATTCCTTTTCTTCTAAAATTAATTTGGGCAAATTCTCATTAAACCATTTATATTTATCAATAATCATAATATGCGTCCCGTTTTTAATAGTAATACAATCTCCTAAACAATGGTGAGGAAATACAATGTCTTTTTCACCATGAATATGAATAGCTTCTGGTATAATTTCGGTTTGGTTCCAGTTTATTACTTGCGAAATAGACCAATCTAAATAATACTTATCGTTTACCGAAAGGTACTTTTTATATAAATCTATACGTCGTTTAATAAGATCTCCAAAGGCGAACTTTGCCAATAAATCTATATTACCAGCCAATTGTGTTGGCAGTAATTTGTAAGCCCTTGTGGCTTTTAAGACTTTAAAACGTTTGGGCAGTTCGTGTTTGGTTTTTACACTCGATACCACAAACAGTTTGCGAAGTTTAATATGCTTGCTCATTTCCTGAACCAAAATTCCGCCAAAAGAAACGCCCAACAAGACTACATTATCGTGTTTTATCTTTTTTGTCATTCTAAGCGCATAGTCACTTAATGTTTCATTTTTTAATGGAATCTCCCAATGTAGCTTGTGTGTTTTAAACAGGTTTTCGGGTAGTGAGATATTATCAAAAATAGAAGGATTTGCTGCCATACCTGGCATTAAATAAACATGTATTATCTCTTGATTCATAAGGTTTTAACAGTAATTGGGAACTTATTATCGATAATTTTTAGTACTTTTGCAAAGTGTAAATGATAAAAATAGTTGGCACTATTTTTGAATCCCTAAAAATAAATTAAAATTTTTACTTATGATTGATGCTGCTGAATTAGTTGACAATGAATTTTTACGTCAATTTGAATTAAAAACCCAAGACCATTTTGCAAAAATTGAATATTCGCTACAGGAGCGAAAGATATTTTTAACAAAATTAATTATTCCGGAAGGAATTGAAGACGAGAATTTTACCAGTGATTTTTTAAAATTAGTCTTTGAAAATGTTGAGGAAAGGAATTTAAGTATTGTACCTACAAGTCCTGAAATAGCTAAATTTATTAGACGAAACAGGCAATACAAGAAATTATTACCTGTAGGATTAAGGATATAATTGCAATAAAATCTATAAAAAATAAATATTAGTAAAGCTGAAAATAAACGTTTTCAGCTTTTTTTATGCCATTATATTCTCAAACTCGAACCTAACCAATCCATCCTCATCTATTTTTGTGAGATTTACTTGATGTGTTGTGTTTACAAGTTCCGGATTCCAAGGCGCTTTCACTTTTACATAATTCTCGGTAAAACCATGAATGTAGCCTGCTTTGTTTTCACTTTCAAACAATACTATTCGGGAGCTTCCTATTTGGTTTTCGTAAAATGCACGACGTTTTTTTGCACTTAATCCTCTTAGCATTTTACTGCGTTTGCTTCTTACATTTTTAGGCACCACCTCTTTAAACTTTGCAGCTTCGGTATTATCTCTTTCAGAATAAGTAAATACGTGTAAATAAGCAATATTTAATTCATTTAAAAAATTATATGTCTCTAAAAAATGTGCTTCGGTTTCGCCTGGAAACCCAACAATAACATCTACACCAATACAGGCATGAGGCATGACTTCATTAATTTTAGATACACGATCGACATACAATTCTCTCATGTAACGTCGTTTCATGAGCTTTAAAATATCGTTATGACCACTTTGCAACGGAATATGGAAATGAGGTACAAATGCACGCGATTTACTTACCACATTAATAGTTTCGTTTTTAAGCAAATTAGGTTCGATAGAAGAAATGCGCAAACGTTCTATCCCCTCAACTTTATCTAAAGCTTCAACCAGTTCTAAAAAAGTATGTTCGTGCTTTTTATTACCAAATTCACCTTTTCCATAATCTCCTATATTAACACCTGTTAGTACAATTTCCTTAATGCCTTTAGCCGAAATCTCTTCAGCATTTTTTAATACATTCTCTAACGCATCACTTCTTGAAATACCTCGAGCTAATGGGATTGTACAATAGGTGCATTTGTAGTCGCAACCATCCTGAACTTTTAAAAAGGCACGTGTTCTGTCTCCTATGGAATAACTGCCCACATAGAAATCGGCATCGTTGATATCGCAGGAATAGACTTCTCCAAAATCATTTTTTGTAAGATCGTTAAGGTAATCTGTGATTTTAAACTTCTCGGTTGCTCCTAATACCAAATCTACACCACGAATATCTGCCAATTCTTGAGGCTTTAGCTGTGCATAACAACCCACTGCAGCTACAAAAGCTTCAGGATTTGCTTTCTGTGCTTGCTTCACTATGGTTTTAAAACGTTTATCTGCATTTTCTGTTACAGAACATGTATTAATTACATATATATCTGCAGTTTCATTAAAATCCACACGCTCAAACCCTTCATCTTTAAAACTTCTTGCTATTGTAGAAGTTTCAGAAAAATTAAGTTTACAACCTAAGGTATAAAATGCTACTTTCTTTTTGGTATTAACTGTCAAAATTTTAAGTCTATTCCTTATTAGAATTCTTATATTTACTTCCTACTTTATCTAAAGCATGCAAATTTAAGTAATTGTTTGCAAGTAAGCTTATAAGTGATTTATAAATATGACAAAATTTGAAGAACGAATTGAAGACGTCGCTCAGTTTTTAAAGAACAACGATGTGGTTTTAGGCTACAGAAAATTAATGGATTGTGCTACCGATACTCAAAATCTTGACATTTACAGAGCTATCATTGCTTTAACAGATTGGAAAGAAAATAACCCAGATGAGGAGGAAAAATTAATTGAAAAATCGTTATCAATATTAGAAGAAATAGCAAAAGAAACTGTTATCCCTTACGATGTTTCTAATCCTATAATTAGCGCCAAAAACATAAAAAAAAGTTATGGTTTTAACAGGTTTGAATTAGGCCCTATCTCTTTACAAATAAACAAAGGCAACGTTTACGGCTTGGTTGGTGAAAATGGAAACGGAAAAACCACACTGCTTCGCGTATTAGCCAACGAGCTCAAAGCCACCGAAGGTGTTATTAATTACAATTTTGACAATGAGATAGAAAGTGCGTTCGAGTTGCGCTCCAACTTGGTTTACATTCCTCAACGCACCCAAAAGTGGTATGGTAGTTTAAAAGATAATTTAAAGTTTGTATTGTCAAGTTATAATATACCTGCAAATGAAAATGAAACCAGAGTACTAATGATGATTGCCAGATTAGGACTCTGGAATTACAAACATTTAAAATGGAGCGAATTGTCTTCGGGCTACAAAATGCGTTTTGAACTTGCCCGAACCTTACTAAGACAACCAGAGGTTTTACTTTTGGATGAACCATTAGCAAATTTAGATGTCCTGGCGCAACAAGTTATATTAGAAGATTTAAAATCTATATGTAATTCTGTTAACAATCCCATTGCATTAATTTTAAGCTCGCAACAGTTATATGAGGTTGAAAAAGTATCGGACAAAGTTATTTATTTAAAAGACGGAAAATATACAGAAAACATAAGTAGCACTAAAGCACAAGAAACGACAGGACTTATTGTTGAATTGGATTGTGATGCCTCCCGAGAGACTTTGTCGTCCATTTTTAAATCACTTCAACTAAACAAACTGGTTTTTAATGGTGGTATTTATATTGCATATTTCTCGCCAGAAACATCTTTTGCTTCTGTACTAGAAGCCTTAGGCAAAAATAAAATTGATGTTACATACACAAGAAATATCTCTGACTCAACACGTCGATTTTTTGTCTCTTAAAACCTACTAAATGAAAAACTTTATACATAAAACAAATACCTATTTACTGGAAAACCATCCTGCATTATGGAATACCAAAATTGTTTGGATGCTTGGTGCTTCTCTAATCATTCATATTATATTCTACTTGTTTGGAATGGGTTCTTTTACAAACCCAGAAACGCTACACGATAGAAATGCCATCGATATATTTTATAGAAATGGAATGGTATTTTTTAGTGTAATGGTATCCATAATACTTTTAGTTGGCTGGCTAATTTTTATGTTTAAAAATAATGCTTTCAAGAATTTTTATCCAACAAATACACTCGGGATATTTAAGCATTTTATTCTTTATTTCATCATTATTTTAACTTCCATTACGTTTTATTATTCCTATATGGCTGGTGTTAAAACTTTTATTTCGATCACCTACCAAGACAAAGAAATGGCTCAGGATATTGCCTTTGCTAATAAAGCAGCACCTTTTTTCTCTCATGGGATAAGCAATTATACACTTGCAAATGTAAACTATCCAGAGCCTTTAAATACATTGTATTGCGAGGTACGACCAGAAAATATAGATTATGAAAAAACGTATTATACGTTTTTAGATAAAGAATATCAATTTTACGATTTAAGAACCGAAACTATCAAAATTGGTAATAGCTATCAAAATAATGCTAACCGGTTTAGTTTATTTTCTGAGCGAACCGACTCCACAATAACCTACTATTTTAAAAATAAGGCGCAAGACATAAGTCCATACATTAAAACCATAGAGCCTAGTTACTACAACTATTCTAAACTATTTTACTCCTCTAAAATTAGTAGTTATGATTCTTATAAAAACTACAATAGTTATAACGACAACTATTACCATATAGATAAAATAAACAAGGGTAAGTTTAACAAAAAAGAGGAGCTATTTCTCATAAATAAAGCACATTATAATCTATTAGAAACTAAAAGTGCAATAGCAATAAAAGCTATTCTAAATAACTTTTTAGAATGCTCCAAAAAATATAAAATTAAACACAATCTCGATCCAGACATCTGGTTAGGTTTAATTTATAATCCTAACGATTTTAAATTAAAACACATTATTAATGACGAAGAGCGAAATATTCAATACAACCATTTGGAGTATAAAGAAAACTTAACACCGTTTGAGAAACTTCACCAAGAGCTGATAACCGATTATTTTATAGAAACCGATAACTTAGGAATTGCCTTCGAAAATATCGAGGAATTAAAAACCAAACCACTAGTTGGTAGTGAAATTCATTTCTTTTTGTGGATTAGCTTTATACTTACTACATTAATATTTGTCTTTAGAATTGCCGGTTTAAAACCACTGTTGTTTTCTATAATTTCGTCGGGAATATTAATGATTTTTGTAGCATTAGTGGCTGCATTAGTTAATTATACTGCATTTAACGGTCAAGGTTTTGAATATTTTATGCTCTATTTTATACTTGCAATTGGGACGACTATTCTTCTTGTAGCGCTCTTTTTTATTACAAAAATAAAAAAATCTATTGCTGCCATTTTTATGAATATTACTTTAGCTGGTTTCGTTCCTTATATACTTTTAATTTTTGGCATAATAACTATGCACCAATCCGATACTTGTAGAGTTTTATACAGCGATTACAGAGTGCGTAAAGAAAGCTGTTTTATACTATTGGAAACATTAGCTCCAGGACTGTGGAGTTATATCCTTCTTGCTATCGGTTTTATTTTCGTGTTCTTGTTCTCTAAACAAATATTAAACTGGAAAGCCATGCCAGAAGGTTAAATAATTATGATTTTAAACTTTAATACCGTATTGAACTATCTGTCTATCTTGTGGTTGTTTTTGCTTATTTTTTCCTGCGGAAATAATAATAAGACAAAGGACCGCAAACAGGTTTTTAGATATAATGAGCATAAAAACATTGGCTCTTTAGATCCTGCTTTTGCTAAAGACAATGCAGATATTTGGGCTGTAAACCAATTGTTTAATGGATTGGTTGAAATGGACGATAGTCTAAACGTACAACCTTGTATTGCTAAAAGCTGGACAATCTCAAAAGATGCACTCACCTATTCTTTTTCTCTTAGAAACGATGTTTACTTTCATAAACATGCCTTATTTGGAACAGACTCCACCAGAACAGTGAATGCTTCAGATTTTGAATACAGTTTATTTAGAAACTGCGATGAGCGTCTTGCAGCGTCAGGGAGTTGGGTGGTTAATAACATTTGGGATATTAATCCGGTTACTCAAGATTCTTTAGTCATTACCCTAAAGTCTACAGACCCTTCGTTTTTAGGTAAATTAGCAATGAAATATTGTTCGGTTGTGCCTAAAGAAATAGTAACACATTATGGTAACAATTTTAGAGCAAATCCAATTGGTACTGGACCTTTTAAATTTAAACGTTGGGAAGAGAACATTAAACTTGTATTCAGGAAAAATCAAAATTATTTTGAAACTGATGCCAACGGCAAGAAGCTACCGTATTTAGAAGCCGTTGCCATTACTTTTTTGCCCGATAAACAAAGTGAATTTCTTCAGTTTATACAAGGTAATCTCGATTTTTTAAACTCTTTAGATGCCTCGTATCAAGACGATATATTAACGACTAAAGGCGAATTAAGAGCGAAATACACCGAATCAATTAACATGATTCGAGGCCCTTATTTAAATACAGAATATTTAGCTTTCTTTATGGATTCTCAAGCTACAGAAATGCAATCGAAATTAATAAGACAAGCCGTTAATTATGGTTTCGACAGACAAAAAATGATGACTTATTTACGCAACGGCATAGGTATTCCCGCAACTGGAGGATTTATACCAAAAGGTCTGCCTGGTTTTAAGGCCAATATTGGTTATCATTATAATCCTGAGAAATCTAAAACCCTTATCAATACATTTAAAAAAGAAACTGGTATCAACCCAGAGATTACAATAACCACAACAAGTAATTATTTAAATTTTTGCGAATACATCCAGCGCGAATTACAAAAAGCAGGTTTAATTGTTAATGTAGATGTTATTCCAGCCTCTACTTTAAAAAGTGCTAAAGCCAATGGTAAATTAGATTTATTTAGAGCCAGTTGGGTTGCCGATTATCCAGATGCGCAAAACTATTTATCACTGTTCTATAGTGAAAATTTCGCGCCAAATGGTCCAAATTATACGCACTTTAAAAGCGATATTTTTAATACTTGGTACACTCAGGCATTAAAAGAAACAAATGCTAAAACCAGAGAAAATCTATATTCTAAAATGGACAGTTTAGTAATCTCAGAAGCACCAGTTGTCCCACTTTATTATGATGAAGTAGTGAGGTTTACAAGAAAAAACGTTAACAACTTAGGCATTAACCCAACAAATTTACTGGATTTAAAACGTGTAAATAAACTATAATTTATACGGCTTCTGCTCTTCTATTAATCCAGAAACAATTAAATATTGAGAAAGGCCATAAAGAAACATAATTAAAAACTTATGATATGGAAAATCTTGATAGTAAAAAGATTGTAATACACTAATACTATCGCACAATGTGGCAACAACTACTCCAATTAGAACGATAATAAAACTCTTGTAATTGACTTCATTTTTTCTAAGATAGGCAAATAATATAACCGATAAACAAGCAAATAAATATAATAATGTTGGTATAAAAAATGCCCCTAAATTATTCATCACGAAGTGCATAATAAATATCATATATAAAAAACATAAAACAAAAAAAGGAGTAAGCGATAACATGCTAAAATCCCTTTCATTAGAAAACCTGTAAACATAACACAATTTTCCGGCTACAAAAAGCACTAAGCCTATGATGTATAATGCTGTTATTTCGAAGAAAATTAATAAGAGATCTCCAATTAAAAAGCATAATAAACCAATAATAACATATTTGTTTTTTGAGTTATTATTTTTATTGATTAAGAAGTAAGCAATAAGGGAAATTACTACCAAAGACTTAGTTACTATTCTAATTTGGTAACTATCTAAATTCGTTTTTACATAAATATCAAAAAATAAGATTATGAAGAATAGAATTCCAAAGCAAATTTTATTGGTTAACAGAAACTTCATAAGGACAGCTTATAATCTTAATCTCGTTGTAATACTAAGTTAATCATTTTCTACCGTTTTAACTTCAATAATAATACCATAAACAGTTAAAAACTGAGCTATGCCGTAGCCTAACATTACCAATATACTTTCATAAGGAATAGGTTTATAGTATGTTTTTAATCCCATTAATATTTCAGCAAACAAGAAAAAAAACATGGCTATTATTACATAGTTATAACTCCTGCTATTGACATCATTCTTTCTTAAATAGGCAAACAAAAATAAAAGAAGACATACAAAAAAATAGCTGAGGACTGGCACAAAATAAATCCCTAAGTTTTTATACATTAATTTAAAAACAATAACCATACAAATAAAACTACCAATTAAAAATGGTATTAATCGCATTAAGTTAAAATCTTTATTGTTGGTAAATCGCATGCAATACATGGCTTTAGCCATAATAAACACAAACATAGAAACAAAAAATAGAGTGGTGTTTAATTGATTAATTACTGTTAGGTCTGCCACTAAGTAAAAAGTAAGAGCAAGCACCACATATGCGTGATTTCTCTTATTTACAACAATTCTATTTTTAATATAAAACATTAAGAGCATTACAATTAATAAAGCCTTAGTTATATACCGCAATGGAAATGGGTCTAAATTAATTTTTACAAAAATATCAAATAGTAATACTGAAAAATAACCTATAGCAAAGTATGGTTTTTTAATATTAAAAAAAACATTATAAAATTTAGATATCATGATAATTTAATTTTGGGGTGGTCTTTTATAAATATTTAAAGCTTATTTTTCTGTTTTCTTTAACAATTCCTAACACTATAAAATATTGCGAAAAACCATAAAATAGCATAACGGTATACTCATTATATGCAAAATCCTGCCTGTAAAATTCTTTTAGAATATTAATACTATCTGAAAACATTGATAATATAACTCCTAATAAAACCAGCCAGAAACTGGCCGTGTTAACTTCATTTTTTCTTAAATAAGCAAATTGAGCTGTTAACATTACTACAAACAAGTAAAACAGAATGGGTAGAAAAAAAATACCAAGATTTCTGTACACAACCATCATTACTGTGGTTATATAGGCAAAGCAAAATAACAAAAAAGGGATAAGTTCTCTAATCTCAAAATCTTTTTTATTGGAAAACCTTAAGGCATAGCATACCTTTGCGATACAAAAGAAAACGCCTCCAGCTACCAGTTGGCTAGTAACATCACCACCAATTAAAAAAAAATCCCCAATTATAAAGCAAGTTAAAGCTAAAATTACCTGAAGTTTTCTAATATTAGATTTCTCTTCTTGGTTAGTTAAATAATAAATTAATAATAATAGTACGAGAGAAAGCTTAGTTAGGTATCTAAACGATGTAGGTGTATAAAATACCTTGATAAAGATATCTAAAATAAAAATTAAAAAAAATACAAAAGAAAAAAGAAGTGTATTTTTAAAAAGTAGGCGCATATGATGTGGGAAAAATATGGCACAATATAATTATATTTTTTAAATAACTGTAGTACAGGTAACTATTAGTTACGTCTAAATTTTTTAGTATCTTCAAATACGTGCTTTAAAATGGCTTGATCAATTTCAGAAAACTCAATTGCTCTTCTCCGCATCACAACTTTACACACCTCAAAAGCCTTTTTTGTTAAATAGGTTGTAAAGCCACCATGACCTCCCCAACTGTAGCTCGGCACAAAATTTCGTGGGAAACCAGAACCAAAAATATTGGCGTTAACACCAACAACTGTTCCTGTATTAAACATCGTATTTATACCACATTTACTGTGGTCTCCCATCATTAATCCGCAAAATTGCAACCCTGTTTTTGCAAAACTTTCAGTTTCGTAATCCCAAAGTCTAACTTCAGCATAATTATTTTTTAAGTTAGAGTTATTTGTGTCTGCACCTAAATTACACCATTCTCCTATTACCGCATTTCCCAAAAATCCATCATGACCTTTGTTAGAATACCCAAACAAAACCGAATTATTTACTTCTCCTCCAACTTTACTGTGCGGTCCAACAGTGGTTGGCCCGTAAATTTTTGTAGCCAGCTTTAAAGTGGCATTCTCACACAAGGCTAATGGTCCTCGCACAACACTGCCTTCCATAATTTCGGCATCTTTGCCTATGTAAATTGGGCCAGAACTGGCATTTAAAGTAGTAAACTCTAATTTAGCACCTTCCTCTATAAAAATGTTTTCTGGTGCAATTATATTATTAGATTGCGGGATTGGTTGAGATGTTCTTCCTTTAGTTAACAGCTCGAAATCCTGTGTTATAGCCTCTCCATTTTTAGAAAATATATCCCAAGTATGCTCAATAGTTAATAAATGCTCATTAAATTCTATAGCTTCAAAAGTGGATAAATCTATATCCTCTTGGTCTTCTTCTGTATAGAAGGCAATTACTTCTTCTGCTTTAAAAATAGCTTGATTCTTTTTAAGATCTTTTATCTTTTCAACTAAAATTTCCGTGGGACAAAAAGAAGCATTAATCATCACATTAGTTTCCATTTCTGCCATTGGCCATTTTACAGACAAATAATCTTCTGTGACTGTAGTTGTAGTGGCTTGTAAAAACAGTTCCCATTTTTCTCTTATGGTTAAAATACCAACACGAATATCTGCAACAGGTCGTGTGTATGTAAAGGGTAATAACTGGTTACGAGATGGACCATCGAAGAGTATGTAATTCATAATATAGTTTAAAGTTTCAAAAGTTTGAAAACAGCAAAGTTAGACTTACTGTTTTTGTAAACTTTTGTTTAAAACAAAAATAACTTAATTGCCTAAAACAAAAAAACCTTTCATTTTTAAATGAAAGGTTTTTAAATATTATGTAAGCTAAATTACTTTTTAAATTTAGCGTATTTGTTTTTAAACTTATCAATTCTACCAGCAGTATCTATTAATTTAGATTTACCAGTATAAAAAGGATGCGATGTACGAGAAATTTCCATTTTTACTACTGGATACTCAACACCGTCAACCTCAATAGTTTCACTTGTATTTGCAGTAGATTTTGTTAAAAACACATCGTCGTTAGACATGTCTTTAAATGCTACTACTCTATAATTTTCTGGATGTATATCTTTTTTCATCGCTTTATGCTTTTATTGTATTCTAAATTCGAGGTGCAAATTTAATCATTTTTTATAATTCAGCAACACTTTTTACAAAAATAATTTAAAGTTATTTTTGTAACGTTTCATTATCTTTGAATACTAACTATTATCATTAACCAATAAACTAAAAAATATGGAAACTTCTACAAAATCATCTGCAATTAATTATGGACTTTATTTAGGTGGATTTATGGCACTTATAACCATTTTAGGTTATGCTCTTTATCTTGATCTTTTAACAAAATGGTGGCTTGGCCTTATTTTATTTGTTGTTATTATTGTTTTCGGGATACTCTCTGCATTAAAATCTAAAAAAATTCAAGAAGGATATATAACCTTTAAAGAAGCATTCAGTTCATATTTTATTACTGTAGCAGTTGGTATTATTATTAGTATGATAATAAGTATTATAATTTTCAATTTTGTTGATCCTGAAGCTGCGATAGCATTAAAAGAAAAAACAATTGAAGCCTCTGTACAAATGATGCGTAATTTTAACGCACCTGAAGAGGCGGTAGCCAAAGCTGTAGAACAAATGGAAGCTCAAAAAAATCAATTCTCAATTGGGCCTCAATTACAGTCTAATGCCATATTTTTAATAATTCAGGCTGTAATAGGACTTATTGTGGCTTTAATTATAAAAAGAAACCCAGTAAGCGAATAATATTCTATATTTGAAGTATAATTTTCAAATTACCACATGGATATATCAGTAGTCATACCACTACTTAACGAACAAGAATCAATTACAGAATTACACGATTGGATTGCAAAAGTTATGCAATCCAATCGTTTTTCTTATGAAATACTTTTTATAGACGATGGCTCTACAGATGGTTCATGGAAAACTATAGAAGCACTTTCGCAAAACAACAGCAACGTAAAAGGTATTCGGTTTTTAAAAAATTTTGGTAAATCTCAAGCCTTACATGCAGGTTTCGAAAAAGCACAAGGTGATGTAATCATTACTATGGATGCCGATTTACAAGATAATCCCGAAGAAATCCCTGCGCTTTACAATAAAATAACTCAAGAACACTTCGACTTAGTTTCTGGTTGGAAAAAAAAGCGTTTCGATAATAAATTTACCAAAAATCTTCCTTCCAAACTTTTTAACTGGGCTGCACGAAAAACGTCTGGTGTAAAACTTAACGATTTTAATTGCGGCTTAAAAGCCTATAAAAAAGACGTGGTAAAAAATATTGATGTTAATGGCGAAATGCATCGGTACATTCCGGTTTTAGCTAAAAATGCTGGTTTTACAAACATTGGAGAACAAATTGTACAACATCAAGCTCGAAAATATGGCGAAACCAAATTTGGAATGGAACGCTTTATTAATGGTTTTTTAGATTTAATAACCATTTGGTTTATCTCGCGTTTTGGAAAAAGGCCTATGCACTTATTTGGTGCTTTAGGTGTTATAATGTTTGCTGTAGGCTTCGTTTTTGCCGCTTATATTGGTGTTGATAAAATGTTTTTTCATACTGATGGAAGACTTATAACCCAACGCCCACAATTTTATATTGCATTAGTAACCATGATTATTGGTACTCAGTTTTTTGTTGCTGGTTTTTTAGGTGAAATTATTTTACGCTCCAAACAAAATAAAAAAAGGTATTTGGTTAAAGAGGAATTAAATCTCGACTATCAATCACCAAATTAACATACTGTTAAATATTAACTTTTTTATAATGCGTACTTTTGCATTCTATTACTTACAATATGATACACATCGAGCCACAATTATTAGACAGAGTTAACAAATGGTTAACGCCAACTTTCGATAAGGACACACAACTTTATATTAAAGATCTTATTGGCACCAACCCAAAATTACTAAAAGAAAGTTTTTATAAAGATTTAGAATTTGGTACTGGTGGTATGCGAGGCGTTATGGGTATTGGCACCAATAGAATAAATAAATACACGCTTGGCAAAAGCACGCAAGGCCTTTGTAACTATATGCACAAGGTGTTTCCTAACCAGGCATTAAAGGTTGCAATAGCTTACGACTGCAGACATAATAGTAAATCTTTGGCAAAAGTGGTTGCAGATGTATTTTCAGCAAATAACATTGAAGTATTTTTGTTCGAAGATTTACGTCCAACTCCAGAACTATCTTTCGCACTAAAGCATTTAAACTGCCATTGTGGTATCGTTCTTACAGCATCTCACAATCCTCCAGAATATAATGGATATAAAGTGTATTGGCAAGATGGCGGACAATTAGTACCACCAGAAGATACCGAAGTTATAAACATAATTAACGAATTAGATTATTCTGAAATTAAATTTGATGCAAACGATGAACGCATTCACTATATAGGCAAGACAGTAGATGATGCTTTTATTGATGCATCGGTTAAAAACGGAAGCTTTAATACTTCAGCAGAAGCAAGAAAAAATTTAAACATTGTTTTCACCTCTCTTCATGGAACTTCTATAACCGCAATTCCAGAAACACTAAACCGAGCAGGCTATACCAATGTAAATATAGTTGAAGAACAACGCGTACCTAACGGAGATTTCCCTACAGTTGTATCACCTAATCCTGAAGAACCCGAAGCCTTAAAAATGGCAATGGAACTGGCTGATAAAGTGGAAGGTGACATCGTTATTGGTACAGATCCAGATTGCGATAGATTAGGCATTGTTGTAAGAGATTTAGACAATGAACTGGTTATTTTAAATGGTAATCAAGCCATGCTTTTAATGACGGATTTTCTGTTAAAACAATGGAAAAAAGAAAACAAACTCAACGGCAAGCAGTTTATTGCCAGTACCATAGTTTCTACACCAATGATGTCGGTGTTAGGAAAAGCCTATAACGTAGAGGCTAAAATTGTGCTAACTGGTTTTAAATGGATTGCGAAAATGATTAAAGATTTTCCACACCTAAATTTTATAGGAGGTGGCGAAGAAAGTTTTGGCTTTATGGTTGGCGATTTTGTGCGTGATAAAGATGCTGTTACTGCAACACTTTTAGCCTGCGAAATTGCAGCTCAGGCAAAAGAAAAAGGAAGCTCTGTCTATCAAGAATTAATTAAACTATATGTAGACCATGGTTTATTTAAAGAACGCTTAATATCTATTACCAAAAAAGGTATTGAAGGTGCTCAAGAAATTAAACAAATGATGATTGACGCTCGAGAAAACCCGTTAAAAGAAGTAAATAACTCTAAAGTAATTTTAATAGAAGATTATCAATTATCCATTTCAAAAAACACATTAACTGGTGAGACTACAAAAATTAATATTCCAACATCTAATGTATTAATTTATTATACCGAAGATGGCAGTAAAATTGCCTTAAGACCAAGTGGTACAGAACCTAAAATTAAGTTTTATATAAGCGTAAATACTACTTTAGAATCTGCAGAGCACTTTTTAGAAACAGAGGCTAAATTAGAAAGTAAAATTGATGCCATAGTCAACGATATGAAGCTTAACTAAATGAAGAAAATATTAAATCAATTATTTCCTTTTATAAAAAAGTTTAAAAAACATGTTGTTTTAAATATACTTTTTAATATTCTCTATGCACTTTTTAGTTCGCTGGCATTTGTAGCATTAATTCCTATGCTTAATGTGTTATTCGATAAAACAAGCAGAGTAACCGAGGCTCCAACTTGGAATGGCATTGGTGATATTAAAAACTATGCAAACGATTTTTTAAATTATAATGTTAGTAGTCAAATAGATAGTGGCAATGCACAAATAGCATTGTTAATAGTTGTTGCTATAGTAATTGTAACCTTTATTCTTAAAAATTTATTTGGCTATTTTGCAATGCAACATGTTATGTATCTTAAAAATGGTGTCCTTACCGACTTAAGAAACGATATGTATGAAAAAATTATTAATCTGCCTTTAAGCTTTTACTCTAAAAGACAAAAAGGCGATGTCATGGCGAGGGTTTTAGGTGATATCAATGAAATGCAAAACTCTTTCTTCATTATATTAGAACTTGTTATTCGCGAACCTCTTACCATAATATTTTCTATCATTTTTATGTTTTCTATAAGCTGGCAACTCTCATTATTTGTGTTAGTGTTTATTCCAACGGCTGGTTTTGTTATCTCAAGAATTGGTAAAACCTTAAAAAGCCAATCGCTAAGTGCGCAACAGGAATCTGGAAGGTTAATATCTATAGTCGAAGAAAGCTTAACGGGCTTAAAAATTGTAAAAAGCTACAATGCAGAGCCAGTATTTAAATCAAATTTTGAAAACTCTTCAAACAAACTTTTAAAATTATCTAACAGTATAGGTTTAAAAAATAACCTTGCAGGTCCTGTAAGTGAGGTGTTAGGTATTGTAACCATAGCCGTTTTACTGTGGTATGGTGGTAAATTGGTACTAATCGATCAAGTCATTGAAGGCACAACCTTTATAGCCTTTATGGGTTTAGCCTATGCTATATTAACACCTGCTAAAGCCATTAGTAAAGCCTCTTATCGGGTTAAAAATGGTATGGCTGCTGCAGATCGTGTGTTCGAAATTCTGCATCACGATAATAAAATGATAGATTCTCCAAACGCAATACAATTAAAAGATTTTAACAAAGAGATTTCTATTAATAACATCTCGTTTAAGTACGATGATGATTTAGTACTTAAAAACTTTTCTATTAAAGTTCCAAAAGGAAAAACTGTCGCTTTAGTAGGACAATCTGGAAGTGGTAAAAGTACAATTGCCAATTTGCTCACGCGTTTTTATGATGTTAATGAAGGGCGTATTGAAATTGATGGAAACAACATAAAAGACATTACAAAAAAATCGCTAAGAGATTTAATAGGATTAGTAACGCAAGACTCCATTTTATTTAACGATACTATTAAAAACAATTTATTAATAGGAAAAGGAAACGCAACAGATAATGAAGTTATAGACGCCCTTAAAATTGCTAATGCATGGGAGTTTGTAAAAGAGTTACCAAAAGGTATAGAAACTAACGTTGGAGATGCAGGGAATAATTTTTCTGGCGGACAAAAACAACGTTTAAGTATTGCCAGAGCAGTGTTAAAAAACCCTCCTATTATGGTTTTGGACGAAGCCACCTCTGCGTTAGATACTGAAAGCGAACGTTTAGTACAATTGGCTTTAGAAAATATGATGAAAAACAGAACCTCCGTTGTTATTGCACACAGATTATCTACCATACAAAATGCCGACGAAATAATTGTAATGCACAGAGGTGAAATAGCCGAACAAGGCAAGCACAACGAACTTATTATTAAAGATGGTATTTACAAAAAGCTGGTAGATATGCAGAGTTTCGATTAACAGGCGCAAAAATAAAAAAAGGATAAACTTTACGTTTATCCTTTTTAGTTCTATGTATAGAATTGGGGCTCTACAACATAAATACGCTTATAGTGTAAACATATATTAAAAAAAGTATTCCTCCAAAGAAAAATACATTTAATCGATGAAATGCAACTTTTAATCGTATTTTTATTTATTTAAACGCGTCTTTAGTTATTTAAAAGTGTTAAAAAATATTAGGTTCAAATTAAACCTTTAATAAATTTTACAGTCAAATATAAAATATTTTTTGTGTTAGCAGAAACCGAACTTATTACACAACTCCAGTCTAAAGACAATAAAGATGCTGCTTTTAAAGCGCTTGTTTCGCTATATAAAGAACGTTTATATTGGCACGTAAGAAATATATTAAAATCTCACGACGACGCAGACGATGCTTTGCAAAATACCTTTATTAAAGTTTACAAGAGTATTGATGGTTTTAAAGGCGAAAGCAAGTTATACTCATGGTTGTACAGAATTGCCACCAACGAAGCCATAACAATTATAAATAAAAACGCCAAACGCTTACAAATAACCAATGAAGAAGTACAGGATTTAGCCATTAATAATATAGAGGCAGATGTTTATTTTGAAGGCGATGCCATACAGTTAAAACTTCAAAAGGCCATTGCCACATTACCAGAAAAACAACAATTGGTATTTAATATGAAATATTTTCAAGAATTAAAGTACAAAGAAATGTCAGAAATTTTAGAAACCAGTGAAGGCGCATTAAAAGCATCGTATCATATAGCTACCAAGAAAATTGAAGCCTATTTAAAAGGTGATTAAACCATATCGAAAATTTTTAGTCTTATAAGTGTACAGAATTTATAAAAAATTCTCAGAAAAAATCATGAAAAAAGAACATTTAAATAATAGAAAATCAGGATTTAAAGTGCCTCAAAATTATTTTGAAGGGCTTGAAGATTCTTTACTAGTTCACGCAAAACTAAAAAATAAAGTGAGTGAGTCTGGTTTAAAAACACCTGATGGCTATCTTGAAAACTTTAGTGTTTCAGTTGAAAAGGAAACCAAAGTCATTTCAATTTTTAGTAGAAAGAATGTGTTATTCGTTTCAAGTATCGCGGCAGCGCTGGTGTTGTTTTTCAGCTTAAATATTTTTGATAATTCACCTCTATCTCTTAACGATTTAGACACAACGACTGTGGATAGTTATATATTAAACGAAACTGAAGTAAGCGATTTATCATCACTTTTTCAAGAGAACGAATTAACTGAAGCTCAATTTATAGATTACTCGCTAAGCGACGAAACATTAGATAGTTATTTTGAAGATGTAGATGTTAGTGACTTAATATTAGATTAAAATTACAATTATGAAAAACTTATTTATTATATTATTATTGGGCATCTTCTCGGTAAATGCTCATGCACAAAAACCAGATAGAGAAAAGATAAAAGCCCTAAAAGTTGCTCACATTACAGAGCAATTAAACTTATCTGCGAATAAAGCACAAGCCTTTTGGCCAATTTACAACAGCAACCAGGAAGCAGAAGATAAACTTAAAGAAAACTCTAAGTTAAATCGATTGGAAGATATCGACGCCATTTCGGAAGCTGAGGCTAAAACACATTTGGAGAAAATTATTGCCATGGAGCAATCGAGACAAAAGCTTCAAAAAGAATATTATGCAAGCTTAAGTGCTGTACTTTCTTCTAAAGAGATACTTAAACTCATGCAGGCTGAGCGTTCGTTTAGGCGCAAAATGATTCAGGAGTTTAAAGCAAGGCATCGTGGAGAAAAAATTAAAGAATAGTAAAAAAATGATTACAAAAAAGAGCAGCCGTTGGCTGCTCTTTTTATTTTATCTCGAATTATTAGTTATTTATCTAAAGGTGAGTTTAGCAATTCTTTGGTTTCCCGCAGCATAAGCCACACTATCGTTTACAAACCTAAGTGTATAGAAACCTTCGTCGCTTAAGTGCTTCCAACTCTCACCAGCATCATTAGAATAGTCGATGCCTTTAAAACCAATAGCAACTAATTCTTTTGCTTTTCTGCCAGGAATATATTGTACGCAACTTCTATATCCTGGGCTTTGGTTTTCCGCAACCAATTGCCATGTTTTACCACCATCTTGAGTGCGAATTTTATTAGCAGTGCTATCGCCTGCTTTAGTATAATCGCCACCAATGGCAAATCCGTTTTTATCATCGTAAAAATCTAAGGAATACATGCCTGTGGTTTCTAAGCCTTGTACTATTGGCGTACTGAAAACCTCCCACGTTTTTCCTTTATCTGGAGAAAACAAAATTCGGCTTGCTTTTCCTCCTGTTGCAACCCAAGTTTTATCGCCAACTATTGCAATATTGGTGTCGCTGGCTGCAAAAGCGGCTTCGCCTTCTTTAGCTTTTGGCAATGTATCGCAAGATAGCTTGCTCCAAGTATTTCCTCCATCGCGTGTAATGATAATACTCATACAATCGTCTGTGGGATCACCAATGGCAATGCCTTCTTTATCGTTCCAGAAATCCATAGCATCGTAGAATGCTTTTTCGTGATCTTCCTGATAAACTAATTTTGTTTCTTCTTCCCCAATTTTATACAGATAAGCAGGACTTGCTACAGACAGAGCAAAACCAGCATCATTAGTACTGGCGAACGCTCTAAAATTTAAATTGTCTTGTTCTTCATCAATTTCTATTGGAAATAAAATATCGTCATCATCAATCATTCCTCCTTTTCCTTTAGAAGTTAAAAAAAACAATCCGTTGTAACCTTCCACCATTTCTATAGCTCTAACATTTAACGTAGAATCTTTTAACAGCAAACCAATCTCAACTTCGGTAAAATCCCGAGGCATAAAAAGCTCTTCTTTTTTCTCTTCATCTTTTTGACAAGACAATAGGGTAAGTGCGACACAAAATATAATGAGTAGTTGTTTCATAAGTTTTTTATAATTTCTATAAATGTAAAAAAGCTTTACGACATTTCCGCAAAGCTTTTTTCAATTAAACAAAAAACAAAACTTAATCTTCTTTTTTCAGTGCATTTATATCTACAATTAATTGTGCTATTGATGCTCTATTCAATCCGTTATAGATACCTCTTATGTGTTTGTTTTTATCAATTAATAAGAAATTTTCAGTATGAAGGAAATCATCTATACTTTTTACTTCACCTAAATCACTTTCTACAAAATAATGGTCTCTTCCAAGAGCATATATTTCATTTCTATCACCTGTTACTAAATGCCATTTGTTATCTATAACATTATTATTTTTAGCATAAGCACGTAAAACAGAAACTGAATCTGTACTTGGCATTACAGAATGCGATAGTAATAAAATATCCTTGTCGTTTTTAAATTCTTCCTGAATTTTTGCCATATTTCCAGTCATTTTAGGACAAATACCAGGACAGGTTGTAAAAAAGAAATCTGTGATATAAATTTTATCATCAAATGTTTTTTGCGTAACCGCTTCACCTAATTGATTTGTAAATGAAAAATCCGGAATTTTATGAAACGCTTTTTCTTCTTCCGTATTTGGTGTTAACCAATGTGGTGTAAAAGAATCATCATTATAATAAGGTAAATACTCTACTCTGCTATTTTCAGCAACTTTGATGTTTTCTTTTTTTACTTCCTTATTACAGCTTGCAAAAAACAATAGTATTATGATGCATAGATATTTCATAAGTTTAATTTTTTCTTATTATAACTTCATCTTCTAATCTAACACATGAATTAGCTCTTTGCAATCCAAAAACACGCCCGTTTTTGGCCTCATAATTAACATAAAGTTTGCCGTTGGCTAACCAAGCTTTTTGAAAACCATGTTCTTTTCCGTCAACAAAATGTCTTAGTTTATTTAATTGCCCATTAGCAAACCATTTTTTTTCAACACCTTGCTTAACGCCATTTTCGTAATAAGTTTCACCCGATAAAACGCCATTTTCCCACCAGGTTTTATAAACACCTACTAAGCGATTGTTTTTATAATAAGATTCTAATTGAAGTTTTTCATTTATTGTCCAACGTTTTGCAACGCCTTCTCTTTTACCATTGTAAAATCCCCATTTTTCTTCTAAAACACCATTTGGGTAATACTTTAGCGAATAGCCATTGTATGGTTTTTCCTTATAATACCATATGCCTTTATTTCCATCAAGAACTAAATCTTTTTTTAACACCTCAACATTAGCGATAACTATGGGTTGAAACTTAGTAACATCAGTATTGCTACTTTTACTTGAAGAAGGTTCCTTACAACCAGTTTTTAAAAACACAATAAGAATTAAAAAAAGAATTGGTTTCATATTTTTTTAACTTTAGTACCCTTGAAATGGTCCAGCAAAAAGAATATGCGCTGGAGCATAGGCATAATTACCTGCAGGATATTCTTCGTTAATAATGTGGTAGTGATATTCTTCTACTCCATCTGTATATTGTGTAGTCGACGTGTGACCACCTGAAGCATCTAAATCTGTAGGATGTGTTCCTGTCGAACTACACTGTCTTCCATAAATAAAAACACCATCAAGTAATATACCAACTAAACTATCATCGTCGTTAGAAATTGGTGTTGGCTCTAAATGATAGTGGTAAACACCAGGACCTTTATGAGCACCAGCCCAATCTAAGCTTTGTGCAGCTTGGTCCAAGTCTCCCATCCCTTCTTGATCATTAAATATAGATGCGCCGCTAACTGCAATACCAATGGTATTTAATTGCGTTGATACGGTTGCTCCTGTTAAATTTGGAGTTGCATCAACTGTAAAGCTCGCAGCTTCACCTTGTCCTCCACCAATGTAGGTGTCTTGAGTTGTTTTTGTAACACCAGGCTCGTCGATATAAAGTGCATGGCTTGGTTCCCAATAAATTGAAGTGTGGTCTGGAAATCCAGTCGTTTCGATATAATATTCTGTACCATCATCAGATAAAATAACGGTAACCGCATCTGGATTGAAGGCTGCAAAAGCAGCGTGCAATTCTGTTACTGCAATGTCGTCATCGTCGTCATTACCATTATCGCTTACAGAATCGTCACTACTACAAGCAAATAATGTTAAAGCAAAAATTATAATGCAGGCAAATGGTTTAAAATAAATTTTCATAGGTTTAATGTTTTAAGATTATTTAGTATTTAGATGCTAATTTTAAAAAAAGCTTGCGTTATTTATTTTTTTCTTTCAATCTTACTTTTTTTTACCGTTTTTGTCTATGACCACGAGCGCCTTTTTCTAATTCTTCCTTTGAAAGAAAACCATCGCTATTTGTATCTACTGTTGAAAAATTTTCCTGCAACGGTCCTTCTACTTCAGCTTTAGACAGTTTACCATCCTTATTGGTATCCAATTGTTTAATTAAATGTGCAGCGCTTGGCCTTTCTCCTTGTGGTCTTCTTTCATTTGTCCTTCCTTGTTGCTGTCCTCTTGGTGGACCTTGTCGTTCTTCTCGCTCGACTTCTCCCATTAAACAACGACTTACATAAGGGAACACGTTCGTGACGAGATACATGTATTGATTGTTAATGGTGATGCCGTTACATTCATCTAAATCGCCAAAGCCTTCTACGAATTCAAAATCTGAAGTGAATGTGCCGTCGTGATGACCACCAACTGCAACATTTATAGTATGTTTTGGGTTTTTATACGTGCAATCCTCACCTTCTCTATCACCATCAACTGCTTTGTAGCTTGGCTTGTATTTTCCGCTTTTTGAATAATACATAGGGAAGCCATCGTGTGCAAAACCTATGTGCACTAAGTCTTCTCCAGTATCAAATTGTTTTATGGCAGCTGTTGGTGAGCCATGATAATGATAAGCGCCAGTTGGCTGAACGTGCGCATGATTAAAATCGAGTCCTAAATCTATGAGATTTTGAAACGCTTCTACGCGATAATTCTCTCCAGTGTCGCATGCTACAACTTCTGCTGTTCCAGGTTCAAACTTAATGCCATTGAGTGCCACACCTGGTTCTCTAATCCATTGGGCTTTTCCTGAATATTCAGGATGTAACGGAAACGTGTAGGTTTTGTTTTGCGACGAAATTGTATTTGGATTACCCTGATTTGGAAAATCACCTGTTTTATGGTTTGGCAACGAATTGGTCACCATTACACGCGCATCGCCTTTAATAGAAACTTTTGTTTTTGTACCGTAATTAGCATCTTCTAATTCGTAAGCTCCAAAATAATTTGTGCTATTATTTGAAACCGTTTCATTGTCATGAGAATGATTTTCTGATCCATCATGAGTATTCGAATTAGCATTTTTTTGACTATTACAACCTACTAAAATACCTGCTGCAATAATTGCTAAAATTTTATATTGATTTTTCACCTTCAAATTAATTTAGTCTCTTTTTTTTCGCTTTGGTTTAGCTGCTTTGGCATAAAACGCTTTTAATTCTTCTAAATCAAGCTCTCCATCTTCATTAGCATCAATCGTTTTAAAGTTTTTTGATAATTCTTTTTTCTGTTTTGCGGCTACTTCAAGTTCATTTAAAGTGCCATCTCCATTATCATCTACTTCTTTTATTAGTTTTTTTGCTGAAACCTTTTTGGCTTTCTTACCATTTAACGCCTCTTTTAATTCTTGCAAATCTATTACCTCGTCACCGTTAATGTCTATAGCATCGAAATCTTCGGCTATTTTACCTCTCCTATCTTTTGAAGCTTCGTCTCTGTCTATTACCTTATCGTTATTCGTGTCTAATTTTGATAAAATTTCTGATGCATCAGGCTTGCTGCTTCTTTGCTGGTTTTGCCCTCTGCCTTGTCCTCTTCCTCCATTTGTAGGGCCTTGTGCATAAACACCTATAGTAAGCAACAATGTGAATAAAGTGAATTTTATTGTTTTGTTTTTCATGATTTTATTTATTTGTTATATATACTTTTTTAATAAAAATCTTGGGTTTCCTATCTGCTTCATTTAATAAAAAAGTTTCGTGAAGCTTAAAAGTTTAGCAATAGTATATTCTATTCTTCTTAATTTATACTTCTAAAATTTTCACTTACAACATACCTATTTCTGTACTTGATTAATTCTTTCTAATTAAAATAAATTAAAATTATTTACTGCAGTGGATATCTCATAACCAAGTCGTAATCCCTCGTCAGCATCTTCTTGAATATGAACACCAAGTGGCACTCTTGAATACGCATTTTCTTCTGCCATTGTAGAAAATGAACTAAAACTTCTTGGAGTCCCAATAAATTCGGTTCTGCCTTCATGACTTCTATCGGTAAAGTCGATGCTGTCTGTTCCAAACTGGTCTATAAAAACGCCTGCAGCTGCCGAAGCAAATGTGGCGTGACCTGATGGATATCCTGGAAATGAAGGATTGGGTACAATTACCAGACGAGCGAGATTGGTTTCGAAATCTGCATTTATGTATTCATTAATGTAAGTACTTGGTCGCTCTGTATTGTAAGTGTATTTATCATCCCAGGTCGACACAGCCGCGTCATTAATAGCAAACCCTAATCTTAATAGAAGTTCTAAAGACTGCTCATGAGTTAAATCTTCGTTTGCAATGAATTGAATGGCTATGGAAATTTGTCTTCCAGGTGGACTCATCATTAATCCTTCTACATCATCAGACCAAAATTCTGCTATCCATAAGTCTTCATTGTTTTGAGCTGCCGCTGTAGTTGCAACGACGTTAACTTCATTCATAGTTGCATAGTATGCACTTGAAGTATCTGTACTATATGTTGTAGGAAATGGAACACTGGTTGTTTCGCTTGGCGAAATAACAAAAGTGCGAACTTGTCCCCAATATGGAAACCAAGCGACTTCTCCTTCATCTGCCACCCACAAACCATCACCAACAGGTGCTACATAATCATCAGGCGTTTGGTTTATAATTTGGTCTTCGGCTGCCTCGTCTGTTCTACTATACGCAATAACTCTTCGTGCCACGTGCCTTCCCCATTGTCTTGAATTCTCACGCTCAGACTGAGATAAATTTTGCGATAATTCCTCAGTCTTTTCATCTCTTAAATCAAAAATATCTCCTCTTGCATTGGGTGATATGTTAAACATAAAATGATCGAAAGCCTCTGCGTAAGCTATATTTAATGCAAGATTTAAATCTACGTTGTCTTCCCTTTGGCTAAAGTCTATATTTAATTCTTCAAGTCTGTCCTCGTTTGATGTATAACCAGCCATGTCTGTGACTGCTGTTTCGTAGGCTGCAAGGTGAATATAACCTAAAGCTCTTGCTGTTGCATTGGGTCTCATACCGTTAGTAAAGCGATCGAGCTCCAACCAGAGTTCGTTCCAATCGTAAATAAGTTGAGTGGTAGCGTCTGTAAACACTACAGATTCCTCACTCTCTTCTACAATAGTATTAACATCATCGTCTGAACATGACTGAAATACAGTAGTTATTACTACCATTAAAAATGAAATTTTAATTAGTTGATTTTTCATGGTTGTTTATTTTAATATTTAACATTTAATGTTTAGATGTTTTTTTTAAAAAAAACTTGTGATTTAAACTTTAGTTTTTTTTATTAAACTATAATTAGCTCCCTAATTCTTTATTTAATTTCACAGCCATTGTATGCGTTTTTTCTTTTAAACTTTTGGCAATTGCTAATTGATTTTCGGTTTGTAATAGCCTATCTACTAAAGCATTCTGGTATTCTCTACTATCAAGCAACTTCATATAATTTGATGCTTCTAAAAAGGTTTGAATACGTTTGTACTCTAAATCGCGCTCCGAAAGAATATCTAATAAAGACACATGTTTTTCTATTACTGGTTGCAATCTATTAACAACAATATTTTTAATTTTAGCCTCTTGACTTTCAAAACTATCTAACTCATTTGGATATGAGGCGATTAGGTCTTTTAATAAAACACTTTGTATAAACTCAAATTTGTTAGTGCTGTTAATCGAATTAATTGCTCCGTTATGCAATTGTACTGGTTTAAAATTGACGTTTACAATGCCTTCCTTAATTTTCTCGGTCAATTGTTCTGGTTGCAAACCAATGCTTTTAATGGTTGTTCGTATGGTTTTTAGGTTGTTAGTGTAATTAGCAATTGAAGAATCTAAAACTTTTGAATTTGAATCTAACTCTTGTAATAACGTCTGGTAAATTTTAAGTTCAACAATTTTATTTTTTCTTATTTCATTTAAACTGTTAATCTTCCAGGCGATTAATATCCCAATTACGATTAAAAGAATTTCTCCAAAAGCATAAATAACATAGCTCTTAGTTTTTCCTGATACTATTAATGACCTTCTAATTTTTCTGAAAATTCTCATATTTAAAATTTTAGCTACTTTTTATTTTTAATGAAAAAGACTCTGTAGCTTTTACACCACAAAGCCTTTAACCACTACTAACCAAAAAACTATTTCAAATTCCTTTTAATCTAAATAAGTAGTAACGGCAGATGCACGAGATGCAACATGAGCATTTAATTCGTTAATTGCCATTTGAAATTCGTTACTATTATTTAAAAAGGTATAACCAGCAACTTCTGATGTTGCATAAGGCTGTACTAAAGCTGAATAGGTCGTGTATAAAGATTGTATTGTATTAACATTAAAGGCACCATCTACCACGTCTTGCACATAAGCATCATATTGTGTTTTATATACCGAATCTTGATACATGTAGCCTATTAAAGGCCAATCATTAGCATTTAATCCTGAAAAATCCAACGGAAGCGAACCTCCCATTTTCCCTAATTGTAATGCTTCGTTATTATCCCAGGGAATCCATGTTAATTTATTATTGTCTGGATTGTTGTACAGAAAATAATTATGTGTCATTTTTCCATAGGTGTCCCAATTTTGAATGACGGTATTTACTGCCAAATATTTTAAAAACACTTCTGTATTTAACGTGGCATCTAAATTGGTTCTCCAAGTTGCTGGATCTGTTGTTCTTGTTCCATCATTAATAATGGCTAATAAATTAGAAACGTCGCTAAAATCTGCATCGTCTTCATTGGTTTTCTTTACATATTCATCTTCATCATAAGTACCTGCTACAAAACTTGCTGCATCTCCATCTGGCTTGTATAAATTACCATTGTCATTTAAAAACTGAGTCTCGATAACAGTATCATCAACCTCTTCTACCATAGTATACAAGCCAAAATATTGTGGTCCATCGCCATGATCTACATAAACAGTATAAAATGCTGTGTGTGATGCTACTAATCCTGCATTTCTAAAAACATCTGTCGCTACTTTTTCACGTAGCATCGATTTATCATCAAAATTGTTTTTTAGACTTAATTTTTTAAAGCCATAAAAACGTTGGTTGTCTATTTGCGGATAATCGTCTTCAAACTCATCAAAGTCTAATTTAAATGATAATTTTAAAATACCATTTCGCCAGCTTGTTTGTAAGCTGGAGTTCCCTTTAAAACGCACACCAACACGGTACCATTCTATACTGTTATAAAAAACTTCTGCAGGCACAAAAATTGGGTCTTCGTCTGCATCAAGTAATCCGCCTCCTTGTCCGCCTCCTGAACCAAAAGTGCCATAAGTTTCTGTCATGTCGTCCAGCATACTTTGCCATCTTGCTGGTGTAATAACAATATCGAGTCTTTTTACTGTATTGTCTTCAAAAACTTCATCAAAATTTGGGTCTGCATCGTTACTATGTGTTTCGGTTGTCCAGTCTGTTGCCTCAAAATCTGTATCGTCAACCTCGTCTGTTGTTTCTTCTTGCTGTTCGGTTATATCATCATCTTCGCTGCAAGCATTAAATGTTATTACAAAGGCACTAAAAATAAATGCTGTTAATACTAAGTGAAATTGTTTAGTGAATTTAGTCATCGTTTTTGATTTTTATAAGGTTACTTTTATTTTCTCTGTCCTTGTTTAGGTTTTGGTGCTTTTTTAAATTCTTTCTCTGTAATAAAGCCATCTTCGTCTAAATCCACTTTATCAAAATGTTCACTTAATGGGCCTTTAATTTCAGCTTTTGAAAGTTTTCCATCTTTATCCTTATCCATTTCTTTAAGTAATTCTTTAAAGGTAGGTGGCTTTTTTCCTTGTCTGTCTTGAGATTGCCCAAAAGAATTATTAGATATTAATAGAGTAAAACCAAGAATGAATACTGTATTTGTAATAGAGTTACTTTTCATAATTAAATTTTTATTGTTACGTTTTTTAGATGCCAATAATCGAAAGAACTTGTGCAGACATTTGTTAAAAAAAGCACAAAAAAAAGACCTTATATTTATTAAGGTCTTTTTTTAGAATATTTATTTAAAGTGTTACTCTTCTCTTCTTGGTTTTTTTGGACGTCGATTATCAAATTGGCGTGCATTTTTTAGTATTTCACTAAAACGCTCCTTTTGTTCATCGTTACAAAGTTCGTAAAGACTTCTAAGTCTGCTAAACATTTCCTTTTCCCTAATGCTCTCCTTGTTTGTAATCGATTCAATTAAACTATCAACTGTTTTGTGACTCATTGATGGTGCTGTAATGTTGTTGAACAAGGCATCTTTATCAGATTTTATATTGTTATTAATAGCTTTCATAGCCTTGTGATGCTTATCTTCAAGTAACTTAAACTGCTCTATTTGTGCTTCATTTAGTTTAAGTTCTTTTGCAATAAAATTACCAGATTCTCTTGGCCCTTTTTGTTGTGGCCTTCCTAAATAATTGAATAAGAAAAAACCATTCATTATTATTAAGACTGCCAATAAAATGTATAAAACGGTATTTTTTTTCATGTTGTTATTATTAATCGATTATTTACTGCTTGTAAATAATGCTTTTTAGTACCTGACGATTATTACAATATATTCGTTTCATATTTACAAATTAAAAAGTGAAGACTCAGATGATGTAGACAAACCATAATCTGTAGCAAAACTTGAAATCGACTCATTATATTTTAAACTTTTTATTTGTTTAATAGCGTACACATTAATCGCTAAAACACAAATTAAAGTCGCTAATTGTAATTGTGGTGTAAACCAATTCCAAATCGATACTGGTACTTTTTCTTCTTTTTCAGTAAATAAACGCTCTAATGTTTTGTCCTTAAAAAAAGGAGATACTTTAACCTCGTTAATATTATCCAAGGCGTGTAGAGTGCGCTCCACTTTCTTTTCTATGTTGTTATTTGTTTTCATATTTCTTAATTATTAGATGCACAATAATTATAATACTTGCGTCTAATTATGATTTTTATAAAATTCGGTTAATACAATTTGCAAATTTTTTTTTGCTCTAAATAATAAAGACTCAATGGCGCTAATACTTTTATCTGTAATCTCGCTAATTTCTTTGTAACTCTTATCGTCTATTTTGTTTAACGTAAAGACTAAGCGTTGAGCTTCTGGCAATTTATTAATTGCTAAAAATAGAGTGTCACTTGTCTCTTTTTGCTCTAAAACTAATCCAGGATGATTAATCTCTGTAAAATAACTTGCTTTATCCAGGTTATAATCATTACCAGATAAGGATTGTAGAAAAGCAAAGCGCTTTTTGGCATTTCGTTTTCTAATAAATTCTAAACATTTATTTGTCGTTATTCTATAGATCCAGGTTGATAGTTTAGAGTTGCCTTTAAATTTATGTATAGAATTAAATACTTCTACAAATACCTCTTGTGTAATATCCTCTGCATCTTCCCTATTTGGCACAAAAGATAAACATGATCCAAATACTTTATGCTGAAAATCGTCCAATAACTTACTGTAAGAAGCTCTGGTTTGTTTTTTTAGTTGTTCTATAAATTCGGTTTCGGTCAAATAATGGACATTGTGTTAATACAGTTTAGATGCCATAATTTAAAAAAACTTGCGCTAACTGGTTAATTATTTTAAAAAAAACAATCTATCGATCTAAATATAAAAAAGCAATGAAAATTCGTGTTATTTAACGTACCTTTGCACGTTTTTAAAACTCAAAAAATGCGCTTACACAGGAACTTATGTTTTGCAACTGTTGATGGATTACTAATAATCTTTAACGAAGGACAATATGCAGATAAAGTAGTACAACAATTATTAAAACGCGACAAACGTTGGGGAAGTCGCGATAGAGGTTTCGTTGCCGAAACCACATACGACATAGTGCGTTGGAAACGCCTTTATGCTGAAATTGCAAACGTAAAGGAACCTTTCTCGCGTGACGATATTTGGCGCTTGTTTGCCGTTTGGGCTACCTTAAAAGGCGTTACATTACCAGATTGGAAATATTTTGAAAACACACCAACCAGAAAAATTAAAGGACGCTTTGATGAGCTATCTAAAATTAGAAAAATTAAAGAATCTTTTCCTGATTGGATGGATGAACTTATTGTTAGCGAGCTAGGAGAAAAAGTATGGAACAAAGAAGCCACAGCGCTTAACGAACAGGCTGATGTGATTTTACGAGTAAATACACTAAAAACGACCAAAGAGAAATTAAAATCAGAATTATTCGATTTAGATTTCGATACCGAAGAAATAAAAGGTTATCCAGATGCGCTTAAATTAAAAGAGCGTGCCAATGTGTTTACAACCGAAGCTTTTAAAAATGGATGGTTCGAGGTGCAAGATGCATCTTCACAAATGGTTTCAGAATTTTTGGACGTTAAACCAGGTATGAAAGTTGTAGATACTTGTGCAGGTGCTGGCGGAAAAACATTGCACATTGCGGCCTTAATGGAAAATAAAGGACAGGTGATTGCTATGGATATTTACGACAATAAATTAAAAGAATTAAAACGTCGTGCTAAACGTGCTGGAGCTCATAATCTTGAAATGCGCGTAATAGATTCTACAAAACCAATTAAAAAATTATACGACAAGGCAGATCGTGTTCTTATAGATGCGCCATGTTCCGGATTAGGTGTTTTACGCAGAAATCCAGATGCCAAATGGAAATTAGAACCAGAATTTTTAGAACGCATTAAAAAAACGCAAGCCGAAATTTTAGACAGTTATTCAAGAATGGTAAAGCCTGGAGGAAAATTAGTCTATGCAACCTGCTCTATTTTACCTTCAGAAAATCAAGTACAGGTTGATAAATTTCTAACATCGGAAAACGGAAAAAACTTTACCTTTATAAAAGATAAAAAGATTTTAAGCCACGAATTTGGATATGATGGATTCTATATGGCCTTATTGGAAAAGAAATCCTCAAATTAAACTTCTATATTATGAAACATTATTACCTAACATTAATCTTTATACTAACAGTCTGCATAGGTTTTGCTCAAATTCCGGCAAACTATTACGATAGTGCAAACGGACTTTCTGGCTATACGTTAAAAACCGAATTAAAAAACATAACATCAAACGGTCATACAGCTAGGACATATGATCAATTATACGATGGTGTTGGTGTTACTGGCTCTCAAGGTTACATAGATACACATTCCGATGTTAATGTTACTGGCGGCACTAACTATGAAAATGACGGAACTATTTTAGATATGTACTCTGAAGATCCATCTGGCGCAGATCCATATAATTTTACACATGGTAATATGCAATGCGGTAACCAATCTGAAGAAGGCGATTGTTATAACCGTGAGCACATTGTGCCGCAATCTTCCTTTAATAGCGCCTTTCCAATGCAAAGCGACATTCATCATGTTATTCCAACGGATGGTCGTGTAAATAATTTTAGAGGTAGTTTACCCTTTGCGAATGTGGCCACACCAGACTTCATTTCAGAAAATGGTTCTAAAAGAGGTTCAAGTGCAGTGTCTGGCTATAGTGGTGTGGTTTTCGAGCCAATAGACGAATTTAAAGGCGATATTGCAAGAGCACTACTCTATTTTGCAACACGTTATGAAGATACTGTAGATAATTACACAGGTTTTGATATGTTTAACGGCTCAAACGATCAAGTCTTTTTTCCTTGGGCAATTACAACCTTATTAGATTGGCATTATAATGTAGATCCTGTAGATCAAAGAGAAATTGCGCGTAATGATGAAGCTTATAATTTTCAAGGTAATGCTAATCCGTTTGTAGACCATCCTGAATACGCAAACCTGATTTGGAACCCAACGCCAGACACAACACCACCTACAAACCCAACTAACTTAGTCGCTTCAAATCCAACAGATAATTCTATAGATTTAACCTGGACCGCTTCTACAGATGATGTAGCAATAGCCTCATACAATATATATATAAATACCGCTTTTAGTTTTAACACTAATAATACATCTGGCACAGCAGCAGGCTTATTACCAGACACAACCTATTGTTTTACAGTTACAGCTGTAGATACCTCAGGTAACGAATCTGGCTTTAGTAACCAAACTTGTGAAACCACTACAGATAACGGTTCTACAGGAGGAAATGTAGATTTGTTTTTTTCAGAATATGTTGAAGGTGGTGGCACGAATAAAGCTTTAGAAATAGCAAATTATACTGGCTCTGCGGTAAACCTATCTGCTTACACTTTAAAATTAGCCTCTAATAATAATGGCTTTGGTACGGCCTATTCTTTTGCAACGTCTTCACTGTCTGATGGCGATGTTTATGTAGTTGCAAACAGCGGATTATCTGTTGCTTGCCAACCACAACAGGACGATGTTAATAACAGTATTACTGGATTTTCTGGTAACGATGCTATTGGTTTATTTAAAAATGATGTATTAATTGATATTATAGGCATTGAAGCGGATGGTGGAACCTTCGCTCAAAATGTAACCTTAATTAGAAAACCAACTATCGCATTTCCAACGACTACGTTCGACATTAATGAATGGAACCAATTACCACAAGACGATTGCTCTAATTTAGGCACGCATTTACAAACCTTAAGCACAAGCACATTTGAAGCGAACACATTTAAAATATATCCAAACCCAATTAACGGGACGCTTTTAAATATTGAAGTGAAACAAAATACACATTTTGAAATTTATAACATTTTAGGTAAAAAAATGTTAGAGGGCAATGTTACACCAGCAAACAAAGAAGTTAGTGTGTCAAGATTAAACAAAGGTGTTTATATTTTAAAATTAAATACGCAACAGGGAAGCATCTCTAAAAAATTAATAAAAGGATAACTAATTTTTATAATATAAAATTTAAAAGCGACTTTAATTAAAGTCGCTTTTTTTTGGTTAATAACCTAGTGAATAACTCTAAAATTAAGGCGACTTTTATAAGTTACAATTCCACTAAAAAACTTAAATTTGTGCTTTTAAAAAACAACACACAAACTATATTATAATGATTCACTTCTTCGGAAACCAAAACAGTAAAGTATTTGCTGTTCAAGCAACAAAAGAATTATCAACAGCAACCATTTCAAAATTGATTTGGTTATTTGGCAACCAGCCAAAAATAGAGCAAGCATCGTTAGATGCTTTTTTTATTGGACCAAGAGCTGCCATGATAACACCTTGGAGTACCAATGCCGTAGAAATTACCCAGAATATGGGTATAGAAGGTATTACGAGAATTGAAGAATTTAAAAGTTGTACTCAAGAGTTTCAGGATTTCGATCCTATGATTTCAGAAAAATACAAGACTTTAAATCAAGAGTCTTTTACTATCGCCATTAAACCAGATCCTATTCTTGAAATTGAAGATATTTCAGCATACAACAATCAAGAAGGTTTAGCATTAAATGAAGAAGAGATTGAATATTTAGAAGGCGTTTCAAAAAAAATTGGTCGTCCGTTAACAGATTCTGAAGTTTTTGGGTTTTCCCAAGTTAATTCAGAGCATTGCCGACATAAAATATTTAACGGTACGTTTATAATAGATGGAGAAGAAAAACCAACATCGCTATTTAAATTAATAAAAGAGACATCTAAGCAAAATCCAAATTCAATAGTTTCGGCATATAAAGATAATGTTGCCTTTATTGAAGGTCCAAAAGTAGAACAATTTGCACCAAAAACTGCCGATAAACCAGATTTCTACCAAACCGAAGATTACGACTCTGTAATTTCTTTAAAAGCCGAAACACACAACTTCCCAACAACTGTAGAGCCATTTAATGGCGCAGCAACTGGTTCTGGTGGTGAGATAAGAGATAGATTAGCAGGTGGAAAAGGTTCACTACCATTAGCAGGAACAGCTGTTTATATGACATCGTATTCGCGATTAGAAGAAAACAGACCATGGGAACAAAAATTTGAAGCGCGCGATTGGTTATACCAAACGCCAATGGATATTCTTATTAAAGCAAGTAATGGTGCTTCAGACTTTGGAAACAAATTTGGGCAACCACTAATTTGTGGTTCTGTACTTACTTTCGAACATGAACAAGATGGCAGAAAATTAGGTTACGATAAAGTAATTATGCAAGCTGGCGGAATAGGCTATGGCAAGGCAGAACAGGCTATAAAAGATATACCAAAAGAAGGCGATAAAATAGTAATATTAGGCGGTGAAAATTACCGTATTGGAATGGGTGGAGCAGCCGTTTCAAGTGCAGATACTGGCGAGTTTGCTTCCGGAATTGAATTAAATGCAGTACAACGTTCTAATCCAGAAATGCAAAAACGTGCTGCAAATGCCGTTCGAGGTATGGTGGAAAGTAAGGAGAATTTTATTGTTTCTATTCACGATCATGGCGCTGGTGGACATTTAAACTGCTTGTCTGAATTAGTTGAAGATACTGGTGGGACAATAAATTTAGATGCACTTCCTGTTGGAGACCCAACGCTGTCTGCAAAGGAAATTATTGGTAATGAATCTCAAGAACGTATGGGATTGGTTATAGCAGAAAAACATTTAGACACTTTACATAAAATTGCAGAACGTGAACGTTCCCCAATGTATACTGTTGGTGATGTTACTGGAAATAACCGGTTTACCTTTCAATCTAAAACTAATGGTGATAAACCAATGGATTTAGCATTAGAAGACATGTTTGGAAGCTCTCCAAAAACCGTAATGAATGATGTTACTGTAGATAGAAATTACGGTGGCATTTCGTACAATCCAGATGAATTTTACAAGTATTTAGACCAAGTGTTACAACTGGAAGCTGTGGCGTGTAAAGACTGGTTAACTAATAAAGTAGACCGTTGCGTTGGCGGGAAAGTAGCCAAACAACAATGTGTTGGCCCATTACAAATACCGCTTAATAATGTTGGCGTTATGGCCCTGGATTATCAAGGAAAAGAGGGTGTTGCCACATCTATTGGCCACTCGCCTATTTCAGGATTAATAAATCCTGTTGCTGGTAGCCGTAACAGTATTACAGAGGCTTTAACCAATATTATTTGGGCGCCTTTAAAAGATGGATTAAAAAGCGTGTCTTTATCGGCAAACTGGATGTGGCCATGTAAAAATGAAGGCGAAGATGCGCGTTTGTATGAAGCCGTAAAAGCCATTTCAGAATATGCTATAGATTTAGGGATTAATGTTCCAACTGGAAAAGACTCTTTATCTATGAAACAAAAGTATCCTAACGAAGAGGTTATTTCTCCGGGAACAGTAATCATTTCGGCTGCTGGAAACTGTAGTGCTATTTCTAAAGTGGTTGAGCCTTTGTTTAAACAAAACGCTGGTGATATTTACTACATTAATTTATCGCAAGACGATTTTAAATTAGGCGGAAGCTCTTTTGCCCAAGTATTAAATAAAATTGGTAACGATGCGCCAAATGTAAACAATACAGCCTTTGTAAAAACAGTTTTTAATACCATACAGCAATTAATTAAAGACGGACAAATTGTTGCCGGACACGATGTGGCATCTGGTGGATTAATAACGACGTTATTAGAAATGTGTTTTGCCAATGTTAATATTGGTGCAGAATTAGATATTACAGCGTTAAATCAAAAAGATTCTTGCAAAGTATTATTTGGTGAAAATGCAGGTATTGTATTTCAATCTAAAGATGCTTCAATAGAAGAAATATTGAATGCTGCAAGCATAGAGTTCTTCAACATAGGTAAAGTTACAAATACCGATGTTTTAAGTGTTATTAATAATGCTGAAGTATTTACTATGACAGTCTCTCGTTTGCGTGATGTATGGTATAAAACGTCATTCCTTTTAGACCAGAAACAAACCGCAAATAATTTAGCTGAAGCACGCTACAAAAACTACGCTATTCAGCCATTAAAATATAAATTCCCCAAGCATTTTACTGGAAAATTAGAAGACGTATTAAAACTGAATACTGTCACTTCGAGTGATTCGCCAAAAGCGAATCGTATCGAGAAGCCAAAAGCAGCAATATTACGTGAAAAAGGAAGTAATTCTGAACGAGAAATGGCAAATGCTATGCATTTAGCTGGTTTTGATGTTAAGGATGTACACATGACCGATTTAATTTCTGGTCGTGAGGATTTAAAAGACATTCAGTTTTTAGGTGCTGTTGGTGGTTTTTCCAATAGTGACGTTTTAGGCTCCGCAAAAGGTTGGGCTGGAGCAATTAAATACAATGAAAAAGCAAACAAAGTTATTAACGATTTCTTTAACCGTGAAGACACTCTTTCTGTTGGAATTTGTAATGGTTGCCAATTATTTATGGAGTTGGATTTAATCAATCAAGAACACAATGTACATGGAAAAATGCTTCATAACGATTCTAAAAAACATGAAAGTTCATTTACTTCTGTAGCCATTCAAAAAAATAATTCGGTAATGTTATCGTCGCTTGAAGGTACAGAATTAGGTGTTTGGATTTCTCATGGTGAAGGAAAATTTAGTTTACCAAATACAGAAGACCAATATAATATTGTTGCAAAATATGGCTATGAAGGTTACCCAAATAATCCAAATGGCTCAGACTTTAACACAGCAATGCTTTGCGATAAAACCGGAAGGCACTTGGTAACAATGCCACACATAGAGCGTTCAACGTTTCAATGGAACTGGGCAAATTATCCAGAAAACAGACAAGATGAAGTTTCACCATGGCTAGAGGCTTTTGTAAATGCAAGACTTTGGATTGAAAAAATCTAAAAGTTAAAAATAGTGGATAGTTAGTTTGTTATAGTAAGAAAATTCATATTTTTGTGGTGCTATTTAATTGAATAACATTCCTTTATTATGACATATAATGCTATTACAAGCAACGATCCTAATAGCTTGGTTGAAGCATTTTTTGAACTTTATTTTTCTGAAACAGTAGTACCTTATAAGAGTTTAATTATTCCTACTGGATTGCATACTCTCACCCACACCTCTAAAGGGATGAATAAGATGTTAGTGGACGATAAAATTTACACTAGTGAGAAACTTATTATATCTGGACAATCCACTAAGTCCTATTTATTAAATGTAGACGAAGAAACTAAATGCTGCGGTTTATTGCTTAGGCCTACAACATTCTACAAATTAACCCAACAGAATGTATCTAAATTAAACAATAAACATGTGCCATTACAAAACATATCGAAATCTCTTTTCGAGACATTCAACACCTTTTTTTTAGAAAATAATAGTGGAGGAAAAGCGCTTAAAAATATAGAAACACTTATTAAAAAGCTTCCATTAACTATTGATAAAGATACTGAAAATGTGGACAATGCCATAGCTATAATAAACCGTAGAAAAGGAAAAATTTCAATTAATGATCTTTTAGAACATATACCTGTATCCCAAAAAACGTTAGAGCTACAATTCAATAAAATTGTTGGTTTAACTCCAAAAAAATATGCAAGACTGTACCGCTTTAGCTTAATAATGAAAAAATACAATGCCAGCGACTTAAAATTGAAAGATTTAGTAGAAATGTACAATTTTCACGACGCCTCTCATTTTATTAAAGAATTTAAATATTTTATGAACGAATCGCCAAAATCATATTTTAAAAATGAAAGTGAATTGATAAAAAAATACTTAAAATAGTAGATATTACGATTTTTTACACCTTTATTTAACATAAACTGTTTATATTTACACAGAATTTATACCGATTCTTTATTTAATTAAATGAAAGTTAAGGGATTCATTTAAAAATAGTTAGTTATTAAATAAAATTTAAATTAAGGTATAATTTCTTGCTATCAATCAATTAGCAGAGGAGCTGTTTTTCAACAGCTCCTTTTTTTTGCAACATATTTGAAATGCTACTAAAAATTCATACTTTGCAGAACTAATAACTTCCAATATAATCCATGACTGAAATAACTCGCCTTTTCGATTTTCCGCATTATCAACTAAAGCACAAACCAAATGATAAAGCTTTAATAACAAAATATAATGGTAAGTGGGAAGCTATATCAACTCAAGAATATGTAGATAAAGCTAATACAATAAGTAGAGCTTTATTACGATTGGGCATCGAAAAAGACGATAAAATTGCAGTTATCTCAACTACCAATAGAACCGAATGGAATATTATGGATATTGGTATTCTACAATTAGGAGCACAAAATATTCCTATATATCCAACCATCTCTGCAGAAGATTACGAATACGTATTAAACCATAGCGAATCTATATATTGTTTTGTTTCTGATGCTGAAGTTTTAGAAAAAGTAAAAAAAGTACAAGCAAATACCAATGTTAAAGAAGTATATTCTTTTAACCACATAGAGGGTTGCAAACATTACTCAGAGCTATTTGAACTAGGTAAAGACGATAGTAATCAACTTGAAGTTGAAGCAAGAAAAGATGCAGTTAAACCTAACGATTTAGCAACAATAATTTATACATCTGGTACAACGGGTAAACCAAAAGGTGTTATGCTCTCTCATTGGAATATCACTAGTAACGCCTTGGATAGTTCGCCAAGAGTACCTTTAAAAAATGGTGAAAACAAAGTCTTAAGCTTTTTACCTATTTGCCATATTTTCGAACGTGTACTTATTTATGTATATCAATACGCTGGCACCTCTATTTATTTTGCCGAAGCTATTGATAAAATTGCAGATAACTCAAAAGAAGTAAAACCTAATTTAATGAGTGTTGTACCAAGACTCTTAGAAAAAGTTTTTGATAAAATAATGCTTAAGGGAGAAGAATTATCTGGCATTAAAAAAAATCTTTTTTATTGGGCAGTTAGATTGGCCGAAAAATGGGAGCCTTATGGAAAAAACGGCTGGTGGTACGAATTTAAACTTAGCATTGCCAATAAACTCATTTTTAGTAAATGGCGAGAAGCTCTTGGTGGTGAATTAAGCACAATGGTTTCAGGTAGTGCTGCTTTACAACCTCGATTAACACGTATTTTTTGCGCTGCAGGTATGCAGGTTATGGAGGGTTACGGTCTTACAGAAACCTCTCCGGTTGTAGCTGTTGGAGTTTATAAAGATCATGGTTTTAGAGTGGGTGCGGTTGGTAAACCTATAAGGAATGTCGAAGTTAAAATTGCAGAAGATGGAGAAATTTTAATTAAAGGACCTAACGTAATGCTTGGTTATTATAAAGATCCGGAAAAAACTGCAGAGGTGATGACTAAAGATTATTTCCATACTGGTGATAAAGGAGAAATTGATGCAGACGGTTTCTTAAAAATTACAGGTCGTAAAAAAGAAATGTTCAAAACGTCTGGTGGAAAATATGTTATTCCACCTCTTTTGGAAAACGATATGAAGCAATCCCTTTTTATAGAACAAATTATGGTTGTTGGTGAAAGTGAAAAGATGCCCGCAGCCATAATTCAGCCTAATTTCGATTTTATTCGCGATTGGATTGACCTTAAAAAGCATAAGGTTGGAAAATCTAATTCAGAAATAGCCAATTCGGAAATTGTTATAAATCGTATTCAGGAAGAAGTAGCTAAATACAATAAACATTTTGGCAAATGGGAACAAATAAAACGTTTTGAACTAACTCCAGACGTGTGGTCTATTGAAGGTGGTCACTTAACACCTACTATGAAAATGAAACGTAAAATAATTAAAGAAATTTATCAAGATCTTTACAATAAAATTTATAGAGCTTAAAGATAAAACATCTTAATCTGTAGTTTTTTTCGTTTCAAACAAAAACTTTCAATAATTTATTATGCATGCATAGTATTTTTTCACTATCTTTGAATATCATTTCTAAATGATTTTAAATTTAATGAAAGAAAAAACCATAGATTATCTACTACGTACCACTTGGTTAGCAGTTAATAAAATGTATAATGAAGAAGCCGCAAAGTTCGATACAACTATGGCTACTGGTTTTACATTATTAAGCATCGATCCAGAAAATGGTACACCATCAACTTCTCTCGGTCCCATTATGGGCATGGAGGCAACAAGCCTTTCTCGCATTTTAAAGAAAATGGACGAACTAGGTTTAATTGAGCGTAAGCCAAACCCAGACGATGGACGTGGCGTACTCATTTACTTAACCGAATTTGGCAGAGAAAAAAGAGAATATTCTCGCGAACGCGTGCTCACTTTTAATAACAAAGTTAAAGAGCATGTATCTGAAGAAAAATTAAAACACTTTCAGGAAGTAACTGAAACTATTAACGAATTGATTTCAAACAAAAAAATATACAACCAAAAACAATCTGTTTAAATAATATGAGCACACGTAGAATTAAAAAAGTAGCAATTATAGGTTCCGGAATAATGGGATCTGGTATTACATGCCATTTTGCAAATATTGGTGTCGATGTCTTATTATTAGATATCGTGCCAAGAGAACTCAATGACAAGGAAAAAGCTAAGGGACTTACATTAGAAGATAAGGCAGTAAGAAATCGCTTAGTAAACGATGCCTTAACAGCATCTTTAAAATCGAAACCTTCTCCAATTTATCATCCATCATTCGCCAATAGAATTACTACAGGAAATTTAGAAGACGATATTAAAAAAGTCGCTCACGTAGATTGGATTATGGAAGTTGTAGTAGAAAGACTTGATATTAAACAACAAGTATTCGAAAAACTTGAAAAATATAGAACTCCAGGTACTTTAATTACTTCTAACACTTCTGGTATTCCAATTAAATTTATGAGTGAAGGACGAAGTGAAGATTTCCAAAAACACTTTTGTGGTACGCACTTTTTCAATCCTGCACGCTATTTAAAATTATTCGAAATCATTCCTGGACCTAAAACCGATGCATCAGTTTTAGAATTTTTAAATAATTATGGAGAAAAATTCTTAGGCAAAACCTCTGTAGTGGCGAAAGACACACCGGCTTTTATTGGAAACCGAATAGGAATTTTCAGTATTCAAAGTTTATTTCATGCTGTAAAAGATTTAGACTTAACAGTAGAAGAAGTTGATAAGTTATCAGGACCAGTAATTGGTCGTCCAAAATCTGCTACCTTTAGAACAGTAGACGTTGTTGGATTAGATACATTAGTTCACGTAGCTAACGGTATTAGAGAAAACTGTCCTAAAGATGAAAGATTAGAATTATTTAAATTACCAGATTTCATCAATACCATGATGGAAAACAAATGGTTAGGAAGCAAAACAGGTCAAGGTTTCTACAAAAAAGTTAGAAAAGATGATGGTTCATCAGAAATTTTAACACTAGACCTAAATACATTAGAATACCGATCGGCCAAAAAAGCAAAATTTGCCACTTTAGAATTAACAAAAACAATCGATAAAGTAGCAGACCGATTTAAAGTATTAGTAAAAGGAAAAGATAAAGCCGGAGAATTTTACAGAAAAAGTTTTTCAGCATTATTTGCATACGTTTCAAATCGTATTCCTGAAATCACAGACGAGCTATACAAAATTGACGATGCTATGAAAGCTGGTTTTGGCTGGGAACATGGTCCTTTCCAAATCTGGGATGCGATTGGTGTGGAAAAAGGAATAGAAATGATGCAAGCCGAAGGTTTAAAACCTGCAGACTGGGTTCAAGACATGATTGCCTCTGGAAGCGATAGCTTCTACTCTATCAAAGATGGTGCTACATATTTTTATGATATTCCTAAGAAAGAACAACAAAAAATCCCTGGACAGGATGCGTTTATCATTTTAGATAACATTAGAAAAACGACCGAAGTGTTTAGCAATTCTGGTGTTTCTGTTCAAGATTTAGGAGATGGTATTCTTAATGTAGAATTCCAATCTAAAATGAATACTATAGGTGGAGATGTTTTAGCAGGATTAAATAAGGCAATTGATATGGCTGAAAAAGATTTTGCAGGATTAATTGTTGGTAATCAAGGACCAAACTTCTCTGTTGGTGCAAATATCGGGATGATTTTTATGATGGCTGCAGAACAAGAATACGATGAACTTAATGCAGCAATTAAATATTTTCAAGACACAATGATGCGTATGCGTTACTCTGCAATACCAACAATTTCTGCACCTCACGGTATGGCTTTAGGTGGTGGTTGTGAATTATCACTACACGCAGATAAAGTAGTAGCCGCAGCAGAAACTTATATGGGACTGGTAGAGTTTGGTGTAGGAGTTATTCCAGGTGGTGGAGGTTCTAAAGAAATGGCCCTAAGAGCATCAGATACGTTTAAGAAAGGTGATGTGCAGTTAAACACTTTACAAGAATATTTCTTAACAATAGGAATGGCAAAAGTATCAACTTCGGCATACGAAGCATTCGATTTAGGTCTATTACAAAAAGGAAAAGACATAGTCGTTGTAAATAAAGATCGCCAGATAGCAACAGCAAAAGCACATGCGAAATTAATGGCAGACGCTGGTTATACGCAACCTGTTCTTAGAAACGATGTATTAGTACTTGGTAAACAAGCATTAGGTATGTTTTTAGTAGGAACAGATTCTATGCAAGACTCTAATTATATTAGTGAGCATGACATGAAAATCGCCAATAAATTAGCTTATGTTATGGCTGGAGGAGATTTATCAGAACCAACTAAAGTTAGCGAACAATATTTGTTAGACTTAGAACGAGAAGCTTTTCTTTCACTTTGTACAGAACGCAAAACATTAGAGAGAATACAGCATATGTTAACTAAAGGAAAACCGCTTAGAAATTAGAACCAAGAACCAAGACATAAAGATTCAGGATATAAGTCTTGATTCTTGACTCTTGTTTCTATTAATCTTAAAGAAAAAAAATGAAAACAGCATATATAGTAAAAGCATATAGAACAGCAGTTGGTAAAGCACCAAAAGGCGTGTTCCGTTTTAAAAGAACAGATGAATTAGCGGCAGAAACCATTCAGCACATGATGAAGGAACTGCCTAATTTAGACAAAAAGCGTATTGACGATGTTATTGTTGGTAACGCAATGCCAGAAGGCGCACAAGGTCTAAATATGGCACGATTTATTTCACTAATTGGTTTAGATAGTGTGGACGTTCCAGGTGTAACCGTTAATCGTTTTTGTGCTTCAGGAATTGAAACAATTGGTGTTGCGACTGCTAAAATTCAAGCAGGAATGGCAGATTGTATTATTGCAGGTGGTGCAGAGAGCATGAGCGCAGTACCAATGACAGGGTTCAAACCAGAACTAAATTACGATACCGTAAAAGCTGGTCATGAAGACTATTATTGGGGAATGGGAAATACCGCAGAAGCCGTAGCGAACCAATTTAACGTTTCTAGAAAAGATCAGGATGAGTTTGCTTATAATTCTCATATGAAAGCTTTAAAAGCTTTGGCTGAAGATCGTTTTCAAGATCAAATTGTACCCATTGAAGTTGAACAAACTTATATTGATAGCAACGGAAAAAAAGCCACTAAGAAATATACAGTAACCAAAGACGAAGGACCTCGTGCAGGAACAAATCTCGAGGCATTGGCAAAATTACGACCAGTATTCGCAGCCAATGGTAGCGTTACAGCAGGTAACTCATCGCAAATGAGTGATGGTGCCGCTTTTGTTATGATAATGAGTGAAGACATGGTAAAAGAATTAAATCTTGAACCTATCGCACGATTAGTAAACTACGCTGCTGCTGGTGTTGAACCTCGCATTATGGGAATTGGTCCTGTTAAAGCCATACCAAAAGCATTAAAACAAGCAGGTTTAGAGCAAAAAGATTTAGAATTAATAGAATTAAACGAAGCTTTCGCATCACAATCGATAGCAGTAATTAGAGAATTAGATCTTAATCAGGAAATTATAAATGTAAATGGTGGAGCTATTGCTTTAGGGCATCCATTAGGGTGTACGGGAGCTAAATTATCTGTTCAACTATTTGATGAGATGAGAAAACGCAACATGAAAGGCAAATATGGTGCTGTTACAATGTGTGTAGGTACTGGCCAAGGTGCCTGTGGAATATTTGAATTTTTAAATTAGAAAAAAGAACATTTTAGATTATATAGTTATGGAAACAACCCAAGAAAAAGACATACTAAGAGGAGGACAATTCTTAGTTAAAGAAACAAAATGCGAAGACGTATTTACTCCTGAAGATTTCTCAGAAGAGCAACGTATGATGAAAGAGGCAGTAATGGAATTTAACGAACGTGAAATTATTGCTCACAAACCAAGGTTCGAAGCTAAAGATTATGCATTAACCGAAGAGGTTATGCGTAAAGCAGGAGAATTAGGGTTTTTAGGTGTCGCTGTTCCAGAAGCCTACGGTGGATTAGGAATGGGCTTTGTTTCAACTTGTTTAACATGTGATTATATTTCATCTGGAACAGGATCTTTTAGTACAGCATTTGGTGCACATACAGGTATTGGTACAATGCCAATTACATTGTATGGTACAGAAGCTCAAAAACAAAAATACGTACCTAAATTAGCTACTGGCGAATGGTTTGGTGCTTATTGTTTAACCGAACCTGGTGCTGGATCTGATGCTAATTCAGGAAAAACAACTGCAGAATTAACTGCAGATGGTAAATCTTACAAAATTAACGGACAAAAAATGTGGATCTCAAATGCTGGCTTTTGCAGTTTGATGATTGTTTTTGCCCGTATTGAAGACGATAAAAATATCACTGGCTTTATTGTTGAGTATGATCCAGAAAATCCAAATGGAGTAACACTAGGAGAAGAAGAACATAAATTAGGAATTCGAGCAAGTTCAACACGTCAGGTGTTTTTTAATGACACTGTTGTTCCTGTAGAAAATATGCTGGCTGGTCGTGGTGAAGGATTTAAAATCGCCATGAATGCTTTAAATGTTGGTCGTATTAAGTTGGCCGCAGCCTGTTTAGATTCTCAAAGAAGAATTTTAACCACTGGAGTGCAATATGCTAACGAAAGAAAACAGTTTAAAACACCTATCTCAGATTTTGGAGCAATTAAAGTAAAATTAGCCAAAATGGCTACCGATGCTTATGCTGGAGAATCTGCAACTTATAGAGCTGCAAAAAACATTGAAGATCGAATAGCCATGCGCGAAGCTGCTGGGAACACACACCAAGAAGCAGAACTTAAAGGTGTAGAGGAATACGCTATAGAATGTTCTATTTTAAAAGTTGCAGTATCGGAAGATGTACAAAATTGTGCAGATGAAGGTATTCAAATTTTTGGAGGTATGGGCTTTAGTGAAGAAACGCCTATGGAAGCTGCCTGGAGAGATGCGCGTATTGCACGTATTTACGAAGGAACTAACGAAATTAACAGAATGCTTTCTGTTGGTATGTTGGTTAAAAAAGCAATGAAAGGTCATGTAGATTTATTAAATCCTGCACAAGCCGTACAACAAGAGTTAATGGGAATCCCGTCATTCGATACACCAGATTTTTCTGAGTTGTTTTCTGAAGAGAAAGCGATGATTGCAAAACTTAAAAAAGTATTTTTAATGGTGGCTGGTGCTGCTGTTCAAAAATTTGGACCAGATTTAGAAAAACACCAACAATTATTAATCGCTGCTGCAGATATTTTAATTGAAATCTACATGGCAGAATCTACAATTTTAAGAACAGAGAAAAATGCAAAGCGCACCAGCGAAAAAGAACAAGCTGTGCAAATTGCAATGTCTAAATTATACTTATACAATGCTGTAAGTATTGTTGAAGGTAAAGGAAAAGAAAGTATTATTTCTTTTGCTGAAGGCGATGAGCAACGTATGATGCTTATGGGACTAAAACGTTTTACAAAATATACAAATTATCCAGATATCGTTGACTTGCGCAACGAGATAGCTGAAAAAGTTAAAGCAGAAAATAAGTACTGCTTTTAGCTAGTTTTTTTTAAGTAGAGTTAAAGCCGTTTCAGAAGTGAAACGGCTTTTTTTTAACCCTAATCTGTTTAACTTTAGTTTTATAACGTTGTTTTTTTTACTTCTGTTAAATTCTATCTACATTAGAAAAAAACTAAAATTTAAAACCATGAAAACTAAAACTTTATTATTAGCACTAATCTTCATTTCAATGACCGTTTACACATCCTGTAAAGATAGTGTTGGAGAGAATGTTGAAGAGAAAATGGAACAAAAATCAGATGATTTGGAAGATAGATCTGATGACATTGAAGATGCCGCAGATTATGTAGAGAGTGGATTTAATGACATAGAAGATGCTATACAGAATTTTAAACAAGCTTTAGAAGAAGTTGATAATCCTGAAGATCGTAAAGCGATTAGAAAGCGTATTAATGAAATTATGGATTCTATAGAATTGAGCAAGAAATAATTATTTCCATATTTAAAAATTATTTAAACACTATGTTATCACTATTACAAGAAACACCTAAAGACCAAAAGGGAGAAATAGACATAAATACCACCAGTATAATTGAAAAATTAGATACGTGGCTGGATGGACTAGTAAGAAACTTGCCTAATATTCTCGTTGGAATCCTAGTTTTTATAGCTATGATTTATATTTCGAAATGGATTGGAAGAGGTGTTAAAAAGTTATTAGTAAAAAGAGGGCGTAATAATTTTGGAGAAATATTAGGAGGATTTCTTCGGTGGACACTAACCATCGTAGGATTGATGCTAAGTTTAACCATAATTTCACCTAATTTAAGTCCTGCCGATTTAATCGCTGGTTTAGGTGTAAGTTCTGTTGCTATAGGTTTTGCATTTAAAGATATTCTTCAAAACTGGTTAGCAGGAATTTTAATTTTAATGAGACAGCCTTTTGAAATTGGTGACCAAATTCAAGTTAACGATTTTGAAGGCACTGTGGAGCGTATTGAAACGCGCGCAACCATTATTAGACAATATGATGGTCAACGTATAGTGGTTCCAAACAGTGAAATTTATACAAATTCGGTAAAAGTCATTACTGCTAACGAGTTAATTCGTTCGCAATACGACATTGGTTTAGGATACGATCAACCCAGAGAAAAAGCTTTCGAAATTTTAAGAAAAACCATAAAAGAAACCGAAGGTGTTAGCAGCGACAAACCAATTGATGTTTTGCCTTGGGATCAAGCAGATAGTTGGCTAACGGTTCGTGTACGTTGGTGGACAGATAGCACAAGATCTAATGTTGTAAAAGTATATTCTAATGTGATATTGAACACTCAAAATGCTATGGACGATGCTGGTATCGATTTACCATTCCCAACTTCTACTGAATTGCAAAATGCCAGAAATTTAGTTGAAGCTAAAGAAATGGTAAAAGGAAAAGACACTAATACTAAAGAAAAGGAGCAATAAATATGAAGTGGTTATACAGTGCAAGCGATCCTATTTTACAAACCTTAGCTGGGTGTTTTTTAATTTTTATAATAATTATAGTACTTACCAGAATTATAGGCTTAAGATCTTTCGCCAAGTTTACGGCATACGATTTCGCATTCACTGTTGCTATTGGTAGTATTATTTCTTCAATATTAACATCGTCTACCTCGATTGTTCAAGGTTTAGTTGCAATTGCTGGTTTATTAATACTCACTTTTATTTTTTCAACATTACAAAGAAAATATTCGGTACTAAGTAAATTAATTTCTAATGCGCCTCTCCTACTCATGGATGGTAGCCAAATTTTAGAAAGCAATTTAAAATATGCAAGAATTGAAAAAAAACAACTGATAGCAAAACTACGAGAAGCAAATGTGTTGAACTATAATCAAGTTTATGCTGTAGTGTTAGAATCTACAGGCGCTATATCTGTGCTTCATAAATCTTCAGATACAGAGAATGACATCTTTGATGACGCATTGCTTTTAGGAGTTAGAAGGCAACCGTAAATAATGGATACTATAGGTTAATTAAATATTAAAAAGCTGTCTTGTCAAGAGATAGCTTTTTATTTTTTCACTATTTTTAGATAAATTTTTTTTATGACAATTAATAAGTTTCTTTCTTTAATACTTACTCTTTTTATAACCTCATCACTATTTTCTCAAGGATTATTAGAAGAAAAAAATAATTTTACCAGACAAGATACACTGCGTGGTAGCATAACACCAGAACGCGAATGGTGGGATTTAACTTATTATCATTTAGACATTAGAGTTAATCCAGACGAAAAAACAATTTCTGGGAAAAATACTATTCAGTATAGAGTCTTACAGCCGAATCAAATTTTACAAATAGATTTACAACCTCCATTAACGCTTACCAAAGTAACACAAAATGACCAGGAGCTTGACGTTGCACATGATGGAAACGCACACTTCGTTACGCTAAAAGAAGTACAAAAAAAAGGTGATATAAACAGTGTTGTTGCCCATTATAATGGAGAACCTCGGGAAGCCATAAGAGCGCCTTGGGATGGTGGAATTTCTTGGAAAAAAGATTCAAATGGTAAGCATTTTATTGCGTCATCCTGTCAAGGTTTAGGAGCCAGTGTCTGGTGGCCTAACAAAGACCATATGTACGACGAGGTCGATAGCATGCTAATTAGTGTGAATGTTCCTAAGGGACTAATAAATGTCTCTAACGGCAGACTAAGAAGTGTAGATGAAAACAAAAATACAACCACTTATAATTGGTTTGTAAGTAATCCTATTAATAATTATGGTGTGAACATAAATATTGGCGATTATACTAATTTTTCTGAAGTATATAAAGGTGAGAAAGGCGATTTAGATTTAAATTATTACGTATTAAAAGATAATTTAGAAAAAGCCAAAAATCATTTTAAAGATGCACCAAAAATGATGAAAGCTTTAGAGCATTGGTTTGGTCCATACCCTTTTTACGAAGATAGTTTTAAACTCGTTGAAGTCCCTTATTTAGGGATGGAACACCAAAGCTCTGTTACTTATGGAAATAAATATATGAAAGGTTATTTGGGTCAAGACTTATCTGGAACGGGTTGGGGACTTAAATTCGATTTTATTATTATCCATGAAGCCGGACATGAGTGGTTTGCAAATAATATTACAAACAAGGACATTGCAGATATGTGGATTCATGAAAGCTTTACATCCTATTCCGAAAATCTGTTTTTAGATTATTATTACGGTAAGGAAGCTGCTGCAGATTACGTAATTGGAACAAGAAAAAATATTCAGAATAACAAACCACTTATTGGAAAATACGATGTAAATAATGAGGGTTCTGGAGATATGTATTACAAAGGTGCTAATATGCTGCATACCTTGCGTCAAATGGTAAATAATGATGATGAATGGAGGCAATTATTACGGACTTTAAATAGTAAGTTTTATCACCAAACAGTAACTACAAAACAAATAGAATACTGTATCGCAGAAGAGTCTGGATTGGACTTAACTGGTTTTTTTAATCAATACCTTAGGACAACTAAAATTCCTGTTTTAGAATTTACACATAAAAATAAAGTTTTAAAATACCGCTGGACAAATGTAGTCGACAACTTTATAATGCCAATAATTGTAAGCATTGGAGATAAAGAACATTGGATAACACCAACTACAGAATGGCAAACGTTTAAAACACCATCAAGTAAAATGCCTGTTAATATAAAACGTGATTTTTATATAATTAGTAAACAACTTTAAGTTTTGAAAGTAGAAGAACATTATTTTAAAACGGAAAAAGCGTGGCGAGAATGGTTGCATAACAACCATGAAAGCGATTCTGGTGTTTACCTTGTTTTCTACAAAGTTGCGCACGAAAACGAAAGTATGCGTTGGGAAGAAGCTGTTAGAGTAGCACTATGTTATGGCTGGATAGATAGTACTGTAAAAAGTTTAGGTAACGGGAAACGTAAACAGTATTTCTGTAAACGAAATGAAAAAAGTGTTTGGAGTGCTTTAAATAAAAAACACATTAGTGAGCTAATTGCCAATAATTTAATGCATGAAAGCGGATTAGAAATTATTAAAAAAGGTAAAAAAAATGGTTCTTGGATCGCTTTAGACGATGTAGAAAATGGCATCATACCACCAGCGCTCGAAGTCGCTTTTAAAGCAAATTTAAAAGCTTTTGAAAACTATAAAAATTTTGCACCATCGTATAGAAAGAGTTATCTCTATTGGTTAAATCAAGCAAAAAGAGAAGCCACAAGAGAAAAAAGAATTGCAGAAATAATTAAATTATGTCATAATAATATTAAATCGCGTAATAACTGGTAGCTATTTTTTTCTGAAAGTATTCTATTCTTTTTCGACTTAACACTAAAATAGTACATTATGAATAGCCAAAAATTAAACTTTACAAATAACGAAGGTGTAACATTAACAGGTAGGTTAGAACTTCCTGTAGATCAACATCCACATAATTTTGCCATTTTTGCCCATTGTTTCACGTGTAATAAAAACTTTTCGGCAGTAAAAAATATTAGTCGTGCATTAACCTCAAACGGTTTTGGTGTATTGCGTTTCGATTTTACTGGACTGGGAGAAAGCGATGGCGAATTTGAAAACACCAATTTTTCTGGAAATGTTGAAGATTTAATTAGTGCTTCGGCTTACTTAAAAGAAAATTATAGTGCGCCTACGCTGTTAATTGGTCATTCTTTGGGTGGTGCTGCTTCCATTTTTTCGGCTGCCAAAATCGATTCTATTAAAGCCATTGCTACTATTGGTGCGCCTTCTAATCCGAAACATGTTAAACATTTATTAGAGAGCAGTGTTGACGAAATTAAAGCTAACGGAAAAGCTAAAGTAAATATTGGTGGAAGACCGTTTACTATAAAAAAACAATTTTTAGATGATATTGAAACAAAATCCTTACCAGATGTTGCTAAAAATTTAAAAAAGGCGCTCTTGGTTATGCATTCACCACAAGACACCATTGTTGGTATACAAAATGCCGAAGATATTTATATAGCAGCTAGGCACCCAAAAAGTTTTGTATCTCTCGATGGCGCAGATCACTTACTAACGAAGAAAGAGGATTCTACTTATGTAGGAAATGTAATTTCAAATTGGGCAAAACGCTATATTTCTGCTCCCGAAACCGAAACCATTGCTACAACGCATCAAGTAGTGGCTAGTTTAGATAACGATGATGGCTTTTCTACAAAAATGAAAGTAGGTAATCATTATTTAATGGCAGACGAGCCAACAAGTTTTGGAGGTAATGATTTTGGGCCTTCACCTTACGAATTTGTTTCTGCCGGATTATCGGCCTGTACAGCAATGACTATTCAAATGTATGTAAAACGAAAAGGATGGGATTTACAAAATGTAGAAGTACATACAAACTATGGTAAAACCCATGCAACAGATTGTGAGGATTGCGAAAATACTTCAGCTAAAATTGATACTTTTAACAGAGCAATAAAATTAACTGGGAATTTAGACGAAAAACAAGAAGCACGTATCTTACAAATTGCAGATAAGTGCCCTGTTCATAAAACGCTGCATAACGAAGTGAAAATCACTACTAAATTGCTTTAAATAAAAACAGCCTCATTAATTTTCTGAGGCTGGTTTACATTTTTACCTAATGCTTAACGTGATTTATATATCGCTTATAAAACTCCCGTAAGGATCCTTAAACTGAATTCCTTCAGTGAATCTATATTTACTTAATTGCTTATACTCCACTAATGCCCAAAGCACAAATTCCTTAACAAAATAACTCTCTTCTTTAGTTAATTTGGGTTGGTACTCTCCCAATAAATCATCTAACGGTGAAATAGCATCAAGTAAATTTTTGTATTCTTTATCTCTTAAATCGTCTAATAACTCGAAACCATCTCGATTGTTAAAAAACCAAGATACAATATCGTCATACGGACTCTCGTCTTCTTGCTTTTTAAGTTTTTCTATCTTCGGAAAAAACTCTGAAAATAAACTTTTTACAGCTTCACCAATTAAATTATAGGCTACTTTTGCAGCACCTTCCTGCTCACCTTCGTAAACCAACTCTACTTTACCCGTAATGGCTGGAATAATACCTAAAAAGTCTGAAAGCCTTACCGTAGTTTTACGCTCACCGCCTTTTAAAGCGCGTAATTCTGCAGTACTTAGTAAATTCTCGAAAGCAGTAATACTTAATCGTGCACTAACACCACTTTTTTCGTCTATAAAGTCACTTTCTCTCGCTTCAAAAACTATTTGCTCTAATAAATCCTTGGCCAGTTCTGGAACGTGGATATTCTCCTTTTGTCTCGCATCTAACTTCGCTTCTTGCTCTGTAATTATTTTTGCAGTTTCAATATCTGTTGGATAATGCGTTAAAATTTGCGAGCCAATTCTATCCTTTAAAGGTGTTACAATACTTCCACGATTGGTATAGTCTTCAGGGTTTGCAGTAAAAATAAATTGCATGTCTAAGTTTAAACGTAATTTAAAACCACGAATTTGAATATCTCCTTCTTGTAAAATATTAAATAAAGCCACCTGTATTCTGGCTTGTAAATCTGGTAACTCATTAATAACAAATATACAGCGGTTGGCGCGAGGAATCATGCCGTAATGAATTACACGATCATCGGCATAACTCAATTTTAAATTCGCTGCTTTTATAGGATCTACATCACCTATAATATCTGCAACGGTTACATCTGGCGTCGCCAATTTTTCGGCAAAACGTTCACTTCTATGCATCCAGATAACAGGCGTATTATCACCTTTTTCATTAATTAGTTCCGTCGCAAAACGTGAAATGGGCTGTAATGGATCGTCATTAATCTCACTACCTTCAACTATTGGAATATATTCGTCTAATAAATTTAGCATCAAACGTGCTAAGCGTGTCTTTGCCTGCCCTCGCAGTCCTAAAAAATTGATATTGTGTCGTGATAAAATAGCACGCTCTAATTCTGGTACTACAGTATTTTCATAGCCGTGAATGCCTTTAAAGGTGGTTTCTTTATTTTTTATTTTTTCTATTAAATTATCTCTTAACTCATCTTTTATCGATTTGCTTTTATATTCCGCTTTTTTTAATTCGCCTAAAGTTTTTATGTTTTTTATTTCCATTTTATAGCTTTTGGCTATTTGCTTTTGGCTTTTAGCTCACTCCATTTGAAACTAATGACTAATACCTATAGGCTAATAGCTAATTATTTATCCTTTAATCCTTTTTTTTCTGTTTGTTTCGTAATCTTCAAAAATCATTTCACCTAATCCTTTTAAGCCTGTATAAAAGGCTTTTCCTTGATTAGCTTTGGTGAATTCCTGAACAAATTGCATCAGGTAATTATCTTGGGCAATCATAAATGTAGTAATAGGAATGTGCAATTTTCTTGCTTGCTGTGCCATGGCATAGCATTTATTTGTTATGTATGGATTTAATCCATTACTATCTTTATAATATGTACCATCTGGTAAACGCAAGCAACTTGGTTTGCCATCGGTTATCATGAAAATTTGCTTATTCGTATTTCTTTTTCTTCGAAGCAAATCCATAGCCAACTGCAAACCAGCAACAGTATTGGTATGATAAGGCCCTACGTTTAAATACGGTAAATCTTTAATTTTTATTGGCCAGGCATCGTTACCAAACACTAAAATATCGAGCGTGTCTTTTGGGTAACGTGTGGTTATTAATTCGGCTAAAGCCATAGCTACCTTTTTAGCAGGAGTTATTCTATCTTCGCCATATAAAATCATACTGTGGCTAATATCTATCATTAAAACGGTAGACATTTGCGATTTATGGATGGTCTCTTCTACCACCAAATCGTCTTCCGTAATGCTAAAATTGCCTATCCCATTATTTATTTGTGCGTTTCTAATGCTTTCGGTCATAGACACTTTATCTAAAGCATCGCCAAATTGATAGTTTCTAAAGTCGCCTGTATGCTCATCGCCTATACCAACACCTTTGCTTTTATGGTTGCCACTTCCACTACGTTTTATCTGTCCAAAAATTTGATCTAACGCTGCTTGCCTAATGGCGCGTTCGGTTTTAGCAGTTATACCAATACCTTTTTTTCCATTAGGTTTTATTTCTTCCCGAATATATCCTTTGGCTTTTAAATCTTCAATAAAATCGTCGATAGTGTAATCTGGAGTAGTTAGTTTATATTCCTTATCCAATTCACGTAACCAATCTATCGCTTCATCAAAATCTCCAGAGGTATGTGTTATAAGCTCTTTAAAGATATCGAAAAGGATTTCGAAAGGTGTTTGCGAAGGTGCTTTGTATTGTTTAAAAACAAAGCCTTTTTTTAAATTTTCTTTTTTCATTCTTTATAAAAATACGATAATTTCAACTTAAAATAAATGAGTTAACATCTATTTAAGATTTAGTTGGTTAACTTTAACCCAACCACATATTTAAAATGAAAACAAAACCATTTAGCATAACATTGTTGGACAAATACGGTATAGATATTCCAGAAGCAATGGGTAATCCATTTACAAGTGAGAATAAAAATCGTGTTAAAGTTGAGGCCACCAATAATGATAATAAACTGTCCTATCATGCTGCTTTAAAAAAAAATAAAAATGGTGGATACAGAATGTATTTAAGTATGGAGAAACAAAAAGAACTTGACGTTACTGTTGGCGATACTTTTACCTTACAACTTTTTGAAGACCAATCTAAATATGGTGTTGAAATGCCGGAAGCCTTAAATGAAGTATTATTAAGTGATGTTGAAGCTTATAAAATATTCGAAACTTTAACACCTGGAAAACAACGCTCTATAATCTATAGTATTAAGCGTTATAAAAGTTTACAAACACAAGTGGACAAATCTATTATAATAACAGATAATCTAAAACGTGGCGTAAAGGATTTAAAATTACTCTTAAAAAGTAAATAACACGAAGTTTCTTGCAAAAAACTATTAATAATGTTAACTTTCATAAATTATATAACCAAAAAAAACTAACAATGAAAAAAATAGTATTTATCACCATTTTATCGCTTCTTGCATTTACAACAAGTTGTAAAAAAGAGGAAAAAGACAAAGTAGAACCTGTAACTAAAGCAGAAACAGCTAAGAAGGTAAAACTTAAATTAAACTCTAAAAGCGGCAGTAATGTTACTGGTACTGTAATATTTACCGAGGAAGAAAATAATGAAATTAAGATGGTAGCAATGATTGATGGTTTAGCACCAGGAGAGCACGCTATACACATTCATGAAACGGCAGATTGCTCTGCAGAGGATGGTGCTTCGGCAGGAGGACATTGGAACCCAACAGGACAACCGCATGGAAAATGGGGTGATACAGCTGGATACCACAAAGGAGATATTGGAAACATAACTGCAGACGATAAAGGTAACGTAGTAAAGTATTTTACTACAGACCAATGGTGCATTGGTTGTGGAGACGAAACAAAAGATATTTTAGGTAAAGCAATTATAGTACATGAAGGCATAGATGATTTTACGTCTCAACCAAGTGGAGCCGCCGGAAGTAGAGTTAGCTGCGGAGGCATTATTAAGTAATTATTTATTATAAAAATAAAATATGCAATTAGAAGCCTTAGTAGTTAAGTTCAAGGAAAAAGATGAAAAAGCCTTTGAATCTTTATACAACATGTACAGTGAAAGTATGCATGGTGTCATTTATAATATAGTGAGAGATCACGATATTGCTCAAGAAGTTATGCAAGATGTCTTTATTAAAGCATGGCATAAGTCTGATTCTTACAACTCAAGTAAAGGACGGTTTTTTACATGGATATTAAACATCTCGCGCAATGCTGCCATCGATAAAACACGTTCTAAAAGTTTTAAAAACAGTTCTAAAAACCTTAATTCCGATTACTTCGTAGATATATTACCAACTCAAGATAACTTGGACCGATCTACAGATGCGATTGGTATTTCAAAATATGTAAGCAAACTTGCAGAAAAATGTAAGAAAGTTATCGAGCTCCTTTATTTTAAAGGGTACACCCAAAAAGAAGCATCTGAAACATTAGACATGCCTATTGGTACGATAAAAACACACAATAGAAATTGTATTAAAGAATTAAGAGAAATGGTATTATAATTATGAACGCACAAACCTACATAGAATCTGGAATATTAGAACTCTACGTTGCTGGTTCGCTTAGCGAAAAAGAAAATAAAGAGGTCTATAACATGATGTTAAAACATCCTGAAGTACTTCAGGAGGTTTTAGACATAGAAGCAGCTGTAATAAAATTAACTAAAGCGGTTGCACCTAAAAACAATATAATCTCTTTCAAGTCAATCTTAAGCAAATTAAGTAATGATAGCGATTCTAAAGTTGTATCTATTAGCAAACCAAGAAACAAATGGTATGGCTCTTTAGGTTGGGCAGCTGCAGTTATATTAGGAGCTGGTATGTTATGGATGTATAATCAAAACAATACTTTAGAAAGCAAAATAAGTGAAATACAAACTGAAAAGGATTTCTTTGAAACGCAAATTGAGGATTTGAATAGCGATTTAGCAGATTCTAAGAAAATAATCAATGTTTTTAGAGATAAAAACGTTATTAGTGTGCCACTTGCCGGACAAGCCGTTTATCCTGAAGCTTATGCTAAAGCGTATTGGAATAAAACAGATAAAACGGTTTATTTCGATTTACAAGGTTTACCAGAACCTCCAGAAGGCAAAGTTTACCAAGTGTGGTCGCTTACTTTAAATCCGCTGACTCCAACAAGTTTAGGTACTATAGATAACTTTACATCTGATGATAATAAAATCTTTAGTTTAGAAAACGCTAACGAGTCTCAAGCCTTTGGTATTACATTAGAACCTGCTGGAGGAAGTGTATCTCCTACGCTTGAACAACTATATACTTTAGGAGTTGTAGAATCTTCTTAAAATAAAGATCTGTCTAGTCCTAAATAACCGATACAGATTATTAAAGGATTAAATTTATTAATTAAAGCTGAACAATCATATGATTGTTCAGCTTTTTTGATTTGTATTGTTTTCTTTTCAATTTGTTTTGTGCGTGCATTTGTATTGGTG